>NZ_JALBGX010000006.1:0-119544 GCF_023006465.1 Rhizobium sp. PRIMUS64
GCCAGTGCCGACGGCGGCGCCGGCGGAAAAGCCGCTTGCCGCTCCCTCGGTGCGGCTCTTCGCCAGGGAAAGCGGCGTCGATCTCAGGCAGGTGCAGGGGAGCGGACCGGCCGGGCGTATCCTGCGCGAGGATATCGAGCAATTCCTGACTCCTGGAACCGCTCCTGCTGCGGTCAAGAACGGTTTTGCCAAGAAGACGGCGACCGAGGAGATCAAGCTGACCGGCCTGCGCCGCCGCATCGCCGAAAAGATGGTGCTTTCCGCCTCGCGCATCCCCCACATCACCTATGTGGAGGAAGTGGATATGTCCGCGCTCGAGGAGTTGCGCACCACCATGAACGGCGATCGCAAGCCTGATCATCCGAAGCTGACGGTTCTGCCCTTCCTGATGCGGGCGCTGGTCAAGGCCATTTCCGAACAGCCTGACGTCAACGCTACTTTCGACGACGATGCCAGCATCATCACGCGCTATGGTGCCGTGCACATCGGCATCGCCACGCAGACGCCCGCCGGTCTGACCGTGCCGGTGGTCCGGCATGCGGAAGCCCGCGGCATCTGGGATTGCGCCACGGAGATGAACCGGCTGGCGGAAGCGGCGCGCTCCGGCACCGCGACACGCGATGAGCTTTCCGGCTCCACCATCACCATCAGCTCGCTCGGCGCGCTCGGCGGCATCGTCTCGACACCGATCATCAATCATCCCGAAGTGGCGATCGTCGGCGTCAACAAGATCGCCACACGACCGGTCTGGGACGGCACGCAGTTCGTGCCGCGCAAGATGATGAACCTCTCCTCCAGCTTTGATCATCGCATCATCGACGGCTGGGATGCGGCAAACTTCGTGCAGCGCATCCGCACGCTGCTCGAAACGCCGGCGCTCATTTTTATCGAAAGCTGAGATCCATGAAAGAGATCGTCTGCAAGCTCCTCGTCATCGGCGCCGGTCCGGGCGGTTATGTCTGCGCCATTCGCGCCGGGCAGCTCGGCATCGATACTGTTATCGTCGAGGCCGGCAAACCGGGCGGCACCTGCCTGACGGTCGGCTGCATTCCCTCCAAGGCGTTGATCCATGCGGCGGAGGAATTCGATGCGACGCAAAGGATGCTTGCCGGCAAGAATCCGATGGGCATCCGCGTCGAGGGCGCGTCGATCGATCTCGGCAGGACGATTGCCTGGAAGGACGGGATCGTCGGCCGGCTCACAGGTGGTGTTTCGGGGCTGCTGCAGAAGGCACGAGTCAAGATCGTCCACGGCCGCGCCCACTTCCGCGACGGCAAGACGGTGGAGGTGGAGACGGAAATAGGCCAACAGATCATCCGCGCCGAGACGGTGGTGATCGCCACCGGTTCGGATCCGGTGGAGCTTGCGAACCTGCCTTTCCGCGGCCGCGTCATTTCCTCGACAGAGGCGCTGTCGCTGACGGAGCTGCCGAAAAAGCTCGTCGTGGTCGGCGGCGGTTACATCGGACTGGAGCTCGGGACCGCCTTTTCCAAAATGGGGTCCGAGGTGACGGTCGTCGAGGCGACGCCACAGGTGCTGCCGCAATATGATGCCGAGCTGGTGCGGCCCGTCATGCGCAAGCTGACCGAAGGCGGTATCCGGGTGTTGACAGGTGCCAAGGCGATCGGCCTTGCCGACAATGGCGAGGCGTTGATCGTCGAAACGGCCGATGGCCGCCAACAGTCCCTGCCGGCGGACCGCATCCTCGTCACCGTCGGCCGCCGCCCAAGAACCGCAGGATCCGGTCTCGAAGAGCTCGATCTCGACCGTGCCGGCCCTTATTTGAGGATCGACGACCGCTGCCGCACGTCGATGCGCGGCATCTATGCGATCGGCGATGTGACCGGCGAGCCGATGCTTGCCCATCGGGCCATGGCGCAAGGGGAGATGGTGGCGGAAATCATAGCCGGGAAGAAGCGGGCCTGGGACAAACGATGCATCCCCGCCATCTGCTTCACCGATCCGGAGATCGTCAGCGCCGGCCTGTCGCCGGCGGAAGCGAAGGCGCAAGGTTATGAGATTCGCACCGGCCAGTTTCCGTTCAGCGCCAACGGACGGGCGATGACGATGCTATCCGAAGAGGGCTTCGTGCGCGTCGTGGCCCGCGCCGACACCAATCTCGTGCTCGGCCTGCAGGCGGTGGGAGCCGGGGTCTCCGAGCTCTCGGCAGCTTTTGCGCTGGCCATCGAGATGGGTGCACGCCTGGAAGACATCGCCGGCACCATCCACGCGCATCCGACCCGCAGCGAAGCGGTCATGGAGGCGGCGCTGAAAGCTTTGGGAAGCGCCCTGCACATCTGAGTTACGCCCGGGCCGGGCACTGAAGATCCGGGAAGGCGCCGTGCTCCGGCGGAGGATCTTGTGGGATTCATCCATGTCGACCAGGCGGCAAGTCACTTCTCTTCTAAAGGTTGATTATGCATAATTTACCTGTTTTACATGTAAATCTGGCATAATCAACATTATGGAACTTCGACTTTTGCGGCAACCCTTTTGCGGCAACGTTTGGCAGTTCGATTGAAGTCGTGTGCGCATCAACGGTCAGAAATGTGGAGAGCGGTTGATCAGGACGGATATGTGCTCGATGAGATCGTCCAGACGCGAAGTTACACCAAGGCGGCCAAGTGCCTGTTGACGCGACTTCTGAACAAGCAAGCCACGCCGCCAAAGCGTTGTGATCACCGACAAATTGCGCTCCGACGGGGCGGCTAAACGCCAGCTCATGCCGGACGTGGAACACCGCTCGCATAACCACGCCACGCGGCCGACCGGCGACGAGATTAGCCTTCGTGCACGAAAAGCCGAGGGCGCGGTCGCAGGAAGCTCTGGCGGCCTTTTTTCCAACCGATGAGCGCGGGCGCGATGGTCGCAACGGCATCGGCAGCCGACGGGGCGTCGAAGAGGACGACATCTGCCCCGCTACCGATCGCAATGCCGTAGCCCTTTATTCCCAGGAGGGTGGCTGCCTGCGCCGTGATCATGGCGAAGACGCCGTCGAGGCCATCGGTGGTGCCGATCTGGGCAATGTTCGCGTAGAGATTGGCCATGCGCATCAGGTTGACGTCGCCGAAGGGCGTGAACGGATTGAGGACATTATTGGTGGAGATGGTCGTCACGACACCGAGTGCTGCCAGGCGATGAGCGGGTGTCACGCCGCGAGGGATGAGAAAGGTCGAATTGCGGCCGGTCAAGAAGAGATCGGTGGCCGGCAGGACGGTCAGCGCGATGCCGCTCTCGGCGAGACGGCGGCCGATCGGCTCCAGCTCTTCCAGCGGCAGGGCCGAGAGCTTGGTGACGTGGCCGACCGAGACGCGCCCCTGGTATCGGCGCGCGACGGTCTCGACGATAATGGTCGGAAGATCAGAGCCTGCGGGGTCGAGATCGAAATCGAGGTGGAAATCAACGGCGACGTCATGGCGCATGGCGATGTCAAAGATGCGACGGATGTGTTCGGTCGGCTCGGGATCGGTGTAGGGGCAGCCTCCCACCAGATCGGCGCCCGCCTTCAACGCTTGTTCCAGCATCTCTTCCGTATCGGGATCGTTCGTCAGGCCCTCCTGGGCAAAGGCGCAGATTTCGATGTCGACGAGGCTGGCATAATCCGCCTTCAGACGCCTGATCGCCTCGAAGGAGCGGAACCCGGCGCGTGGGTCGATCTCGACGAAGGTGCGCAGGCGGATGGTGCCGTTGAGGATCGCCTTTTCGACGACCGCGGCAGCTCGGGCATAGACGTCTTCCTCGGTGAAGGCCGCCTTGGCCCGGGAGGTTTCGCTGATGGCTTCCGCGAGTGTCCCGGTGCAGAGATTGCAGCGACTGATGATCCCGGCCTTGTCGAGGTGGATATGGGTTTCGATGAGACCTGCACAGGCAAATTTTTCCCCGGCATCATAATGCGGGGCATCGCAGACGAAACCAGGCGCGATCGCCGCGATGCGGCCCGCCTCGAAGGCGATGTCGGTCGGTTCAGTCAAGCCTGCCAGTCGGGCGTTGCGGATGACAAAGTCGATCGCCATGGAGCCTCCTCAGACTGACAGAAGAAAATTGCGGGCGACGCGATTGTGATCGGCCATCAGCGCCTCGATGTCGACACCCGCAGGCATTCCGTCGGCGACGCGCCATTCGCCTGCGATCATGACACGGTCGGCCGTGGTGGCGCCGCAGAGCACCAGGGCGGCCAGCGGATCGCCGGCACCAGAGAAACGCAATTCGTCGAGCCTGTAAAAGGCCAGATCCGCCTGACGGCCCAGCGTGATGCTGCCGATATCGTCGCGGCCAAGCAGCTTTGCCGAGCCAGCGGTTCCCCAGCGAAGCGCATCGATATGGGTGACGGCTTCAGCGCCGTAGCTGAGGCGGTTCAGCATCAGTGCATGGCGCACGCTTTCCATCAGGTTGGAATTATCGTTGGAGGCCGAACCGTCGACGCCGAGACCGACCGGCGCGCCTGCTGCTTCCAGCTCGCATGTGCGGCACATACCAGAAGCAAGCACCATGTTCGAGGTCGGGCAATGACAGATGCCGACGCCGTGCCGGCCAAGCTCGGCGATCTCGGCATAATCGAAATGGATGCCGTGGGCAAGCCAGGTGCGGGCATTCAGCCAGTTGCAACGGTCGAGATATTCCACCGGTGTGCAAGCAAATTTGCTGCGGCAATATTCTGCTTCCGTCTTGGTCTCGACCAGATGGGTGTGGAGCCGGCAATCATAGCGTTCAGCCAGTGCTGCTGTTTCGCGCATCAGCTCCAGCGTGACGTCGAAGGGCGCGCAGGGTGCCAGCGCCACCTGCACCATCGCCCCTTCGAAGCGGTCGTGATAACGCCGAAGCACACGCTCGCTGTCGGCGAGGATCACGTCGTCGTCCTGCACGACATTGGCGGGCGAAATGACACCCTGCTGGTCTTTGATGTTGAGACTGCCTCGCGTCAGCGTGATGCGCATGCCGAGGCGAGCTGCCTCCTCGGCCTCGACATCCATCGCGTCTTCGAGGCCGGCGGCGTAGAGATAGTGGTGGTCGGAGGTGGTGGTGCAGCCGGAAAGCAGGAGCTCGGTCAATGCGAGACGGACGGCAAGACGGAAGGCTTCGGGCGTCATGTGTTTTGCCCAGATCGGATAGAGCGTGCGGATCCATGGCCACAGCGACTTGTTGATCGCAGCCGGATGGGCGCGCGTCAGGGTCTGGAACATATGATGATGGGCGTTGACGAGACCCGGAATGACGACGTGCCGGCCGGCGTCGAAGCGCGCATCGACGGAGTCTGCGGGCTGCCGTCCAGCCGTGACCAGTTCAACGATACGGCCATTCTCGACGACGATGCCGCCCCCAGCGCCCTCGGCCATGATGGCGAGCGGTGATTGAATCCAGAGACGACCCTTCATCGGTGGTTCCCCCATGCGCACTGCATTGACGGAAAAAATCAGACGATCAGCCGGCCACCACGGGCGATGATGGCGCCCCCGCGGAAGACGGTACGATCGAGAGGACGGGCAGCGACGGCCTCTGCCAGCGACGCGGCAGGCAAGATGTTAAAATCGGCGGGCGAGCCGGCCTGGAGTGAGCCGACGGGGCGGCCGAGGATCTCGGCCGGCGCCTGGGTTGCCAGGCGGAAGGCCGCTGCCAGATCCTCATCCGAACGAAGATCCTGGCGATCGCAGAGAATGCCGACACGCTCCAGCATATCGCCGTTGCCGAAGGGCGACCAAGCGTCGCGGATATTGTCGCTGGCACAGAAGCACCGGACGCCGGCGGCGGCAAGCCGCTTGACTGGCGGCATGGGCACGGGTCCTGGGGCGCTGGTCATGATCGCTACGCCCGACCTGGCGAGTACTGCGGCGGTGCGGCCGAAATCGGCATCCCCCAACTCGCCGAGGCAGAAGGCGTGGCTGACGACCACTTTTCCTTCGAGACCGAGCGCTACCGTGCGGTCGGCGATCTGGCGCAGCTCGAAAGCGCCGAGCGCGCCGCCGTCATGTAGATGGATATCAAGCCCGACGCCGTATTTGCTGGCGACGGCGAAGATCGCATCGAGATGGCCGTTCACGTCGTTATCGATGCCGGCGGGATCGAGGCCGCCGACGAGATCGGCGCCGGCGGCGATCGCCGCATCGAGCAGCCCTGCGGTGCCGGGATCGCGGAGCACGCCGGATTGCGGGAACGCAACGGTCTGGATATCGACGAGATGACCATGGCTCTGCTTCAGCGAGAGCACGGCCTCCAGACCCTTCAGGCCAACTTCGGTATCGATATCGACGTGGCTGCGCACGGAGAGCGTTCCATAGGCTGCGAGCCTCTCCAGCAGGGCGCCGCCACGGGCTTCGACCGATAAAGACACCGTGCGCCGCAGGGATTTTTCCGCCTCGATGCGCTTGGCGACGGTATCGCCGGGGATATGCGGGATGAAAGGCAGTCCGATCAGGGTCTTGTCGAGATGAATATGACCGTCAACGAAAGGATGGCAAAGCAGGCCGCCGGCAGCATCAAACCGCGGCACCGCGGGGTCGATGCCGGCCGCCGCATTCGGACCGATCGCGGCGATCCGGTCATTGGCCAGAATGAGCGAGACGATCGCGCCGGCTTCGGTCCTGGCATTTTCGATTACGAGGCTCGGCGTCATCAATCCTTCCATCATCCGCTATGCGATCAGCCCAACCCTGCACGCCGCAACGACGCGATAGAGGGGATCCTTCCAAACCTCTTCCTCCTGCAAGGTGGAAAAAACCAGGCTGACATCGTGTTCGTCGTCCGAAGCGATCGCGGCGCGTTTGATCTCTGCCCAGACGGGCGCCTCTCGACTGCGCATTTCTTCCAGCGCCTCGGCGGTGGGAAGTTCTGGAAAGCCGATCTTCGGCACCAGCGAGGCAATCACCTGCCAGAAGGCGCGGTAAAAGGGCTCGGCATTTTCCAGGTGCAGAGAGACGAGGCGCAGCCAATGCAAGCCAGTGACGGAATGGAGTGCGGAGAAATCCATGGTTCCGGCGAAGAGCGCAAGCGAAGTCGCGGCCATGCGGCGCGGCGTAGCTGCGCCGAAAGCCAGGCGATCGATAACAGGACGGAAGCCCGGAAGGGCAGCGACAGCGCGGATATTATGCCAGAGCAGATCCGTTTCCGGCGCATAATCGCGGATGCCTTCGATATTGCTGACATCGGCAAGCACCCTTCCAGGATCGTCCGTATCGGGAGCGGTGCCGGTCGCGGGGGGAAGCGGCAGATAACAGGCCGCCCAATAGCCAAGCGCGGTGCCGACCTCCTCGTTGTCCTTTTTGAGGACACCATAAGCAAGACGCATCAGCGGATGCATGGCGCTGCCGGCAAGGCCGTTCACCATGGCAGGCAGGTAGCTTCGGATAACGGCATCAATGCCGAGCCGGTGGGTTTCGCCGATGAAGAAGGCGCGGTAATCCGTCTCGCGGGTGCGGTCGCCAAGCGCCTCGGCCCAGGCTGCCCTGATAATCGGAGCAACCGGCGGCGGCATCGGCTGAAGCTTGTGGCTGTCGCGATACTGCTCGTACCACTGATCCAGCCGTTCCGGCGAGGCACCGAGGCGATCAAGCGCGATCAGCACCATTGGAACATGGTTGGCGAGGAGGTAAGGAAATTCGACACTGTCCGCGCGCGCGCGCGAAAGGATGGTCTCCAGTCCGGAAAATTGAACGGCGGCGGCCTGTCTCATGCCAAAACCTCTCTTGATGTCGTCACGTCATCGTCTATGCCAGGATCGAAATGCGGTTCGTCATAGGCGGCCAATGCTTCAAGATACCGGTTGGAGTCCTCGATGAACAGCGCTTTCACCAGGGCACCGACGATGCGCGGCACGCCGTATTTGAGACCAGTGACGCCATTGCTGATGGGGCCGAGGCTCGCCAGCGCGCCGGCATTGAACATATGGATGCGCGAGACCCAGCCGGCTTCAGCGTGTCTCGGCATAAGTTCGAAACCAGGACCGAGATAGGGATGGTCGGCAAGCATGGCATTCTCTTCTCCCTGCGGCGGCTGGAAACGGTCCTTCCAAAGTGCTGCGGCCTCGGTAAGGCTGGCAAGCTCGGGCCTGAGCGCGAAATTAATCTCGTAACCGGTGCCCAGCAGAAGGTGATCGGCGTGGAAGATGTCATTTGCGGTCGTCAGCCTGATCTTGCCGCCGTCCATCGAGAGTTCGCCGACGCCACAGCCGAGTTGCATGGTAAAGCCAGGGTGGCGGCAGGCTCGGTCATACTGCTCCTGCGTCGGCGGCACCTTGAAATTGAAGTAGAGGTGGGCGAAGCGCCAGCGCTCCAGATCAGGCAGGTCGGCGAAATGGCCGAGGAAGCCGGGGAAGTTTGTCCAGGCGAGAACCTCCGTGCGCGGCAGATCGGCGCTCCGCGCAAACATGGTCACCTTTCTGGCTCCTGTCTCCAGGGCCGCCACCGCCCAGTCGAAGCTCGACGTGCCGCCGCCAAGGATTGCGACATCCCTACCCTCGAGGAAATCGATCGAGATCGGCTCATTGCTATGCGTCCAGGTGGATTTCGGCAGCGTCTTGACCATCGCGGGTATGCGCGGACCGCCGCAGCCGTCGATGCCGGTCGCCATCACCAGATGGCGGCAGGTGATCGTACGGCTGGTGCCGTCACCCTTTGTCAGCGTGAGAGCAAGTTCGCCCCCCGCCGGATTTATCGAGGAAAGCATCGTGCCGTTTTCGACGTCGATACCGACAGTCCTTCGAAACCAGACGAGATAGTTCATCCAGTCCTGGCGGCTGATCTTGTCGAGCGCCTCCCAGGCCTCGGTGCCGTTCAGCGCTTCATACCAGGAACGCAGCGTCAGGCTGGGGATGCCGAGATCCGGGCCTGAGAGATATTTCGGCGACCGCAGCGTCTGCATGCGGGCGCAGGTCACCCACGGACCTTCGCGACCTTCCTCGCTCTGATCGATAAGATGGACCGAGCGGATGCCGCGCCGCTTCAAAGCAAAAGCAATCGACAGCCCGGAGAAGCCGGCACCGCAGATGACGATGGAATGGAAATCGTCTCTGTCCTCGCCGCCGAGCGCCGGCCAGTCTGCGCCGAGCGCTTCGATGCGCGCCATTTCATCATGTGCGCGGCATTCCAGCTCTTTCAGTCGCTCGTCCGGCGTGGTCGTCATCGATGGGCAGCTCGTGCGCAGTGGATAGGACAGTAAAGCAATCGTCACTCCCTGCTATTTTTTAAGCAACGCGCATAAAATATGGACATTAATGCGCGAATATGTTTTATTTTGTGATTTTTAATGTTTACAATTTTTTGTCAAGTGCGCTTGAGTGCGATTTTGTTTGATGTATAGTGCCCCGGCCAATCAAAATAAGGGGAGCAAAAATGAAATCGCTCAGCAGTCTCACACAGAAATTGGCGATCGTAGGCCTCGTCTCGGTCGTTTTTGCCGGCTCAGCCATCGGTGCCGACAAGAAGTATGGCGGCATCACCCTCACGCTTGCTTCGCAGAACGACCAGTTTGCCGCGGTCCTGGCAGCCCTTGCTCCGAAATTCACCGAGGAGACGGGCGCTACCGTCAAGGTCGACATTCTCGACTATGGCTCGCTGCTCACCAAGACGACGACCGATTTCGTCGGCGGCACCGGCGGCTACGATCTCGTTACCATGGATATCGTCTGGTCCGGCCAGTATGCCGAGAACAACTATACGGTCGACCTCACCGACTGGATGAAGCGCGATGCTGCCGAACTGCAGCTCGACGACATCTACCCGACGCTTCTCAATGCGCTCGGCCATTGGGGCGACAAGCAAGTCGCTTTCCCCTTCGCCGGTTATGCCAACGTGCTCGCCTATCGCAAGGATCTGTTTGACGCCGCCGGCCTGAAGGCGCCGACGACGATGGAAGAGTTGGTCGAGGCCGCCTACAAGCTGACCGATCCGGCCAAGAAGACCTACGGCTTCGTCGCCAACGGCCAGAAGGGCCCGGCGGTCGCGCAGGACTGGATGCAGTACAATACCGAAATGGGCGGATCGATCCTCGGCTCGGATGGCAAGCCGGCGCTGAATTCCGAAGCCAATATCAAGAGCCTGACCGTCTACAAGGACCTCTTTATGAAGGCTGCACCTCCCGGCGCCGTTGATTACGACTGGGGCGGACGCGAGGAAAGCTTCCGCCAGGGCATTGCCGCGACCATGCAGACATGGTCGGTCGGCGCACCCGGCTACTATGATCCGTCGATTTCCAAGATCGTCGACAAGGTGGCGATCACGACGGCGCCGCGCGGCGCCGGCCTGCCGAAGCTCTACGGCATAGGCGGTTGGGGCATGGCGATCAACGCCGGCATCAAGGACACGCAGAAGGAAGCCGCCTGGGCTTTCATCAAGTGGCTGGTCAGCCCGCCGGTGCACAAGGAATTCAACATGATGGGCGCCGGCAGCTTCCTGCGCAAGAGCGAGATGACCGATCCTGATCTTCTGAATAAGTTCCCCTTCCTGCCCGTCATCGCCGAAACCTTCGAGCATGGCGACGGCGAATATCGCCCGCGCATCCCGCAATATCCGGAGATTCAGGACCTGCTCGGCACCGCCGTCAACGACGTGCTCGTCGGCAATGCCGATCCTAAGAAGGCGCTCGATGCCGCTCAGGAAGCCGCCGCAAAGCTCTTCTGAGAACAAAACGGTTTCCTCCCAGGGGCCGCAACCTACGTCGCGGCCCCGCCATTTCCAGACCATTGATCCGATGCGCCTCAGGCTTCATGATCGGGTGAGCCCCGGGCTTGATCCCGGTAGCGCGCATCGAACCAGGAACCTGATGGACATGACGTGACCCTATCCCTCACTTCCGCGCTGAAGCCCACCCCGGCCTTCAGCGTTTCCTATCTGGAGCGCAGGCGGCTGTTCTTCATCCTGATGACACTGCCGGCCGTCATCTACGTGCTCGTCATCGGCGTCTGGCCGCTGGCGCAGGGTATCTGGTTCAGCCTCTACGAATATAATTTGCTCAAGCCGGCGCGGACGCATTTCGTCGGCCTCGGCAATTATATCGATCTTCTCTCCGACACGGTGACGCGCGGGGCCTTCGTCAACACTGTCATCTTCACGGTCGGCGCTGTGACTGTCGAATTGCTGCTCGGCTTTGCCATAGCGCTGGCGCTCTGGCGCGATGATCGCTTCAACCGGATCTGTCTGGCGCTGATCCTCATTCCAGTAACGATCACGCCGCTTGTGGTCGGACTGATCTTCCGGGCGCTGTTGCTCGCCGACTACGGGCTCGTCGGCTACTATCTTGCCGAGTTCGGGATTTCCAATCCGCGTGGGCTTTTCGCCAATGCGAACTCGGCGCTAGCAACCCTTATCTTCGTCGACATCTGGGAATGGACGCCGCTCGTGGCGCTGATCCTGCTCGCCGGCCTGAAGGCATTGCCGGGCGATATTCTCGAGGCATCGGAAGTGGATGGAGCAACAGCGTTGCAGCGTCTGAGGATCATCGTCATTCCGCTCATGCTGCCTTCGATCCTGCTGGCGCTGACGCTGCGCACCATCGATGCCTTCCGCATCTTCGACAGCGTCTACGTGACGACAGGCGGCGGGCCGGGCAATGCAACCAACACGCTGATGCTGCATGCGGTAAAGCAGGGGCTTGAATTCTTCAATATCGGCCGCGCCTCGGCGATATCAAATCTGACGCTGATCTGCATCGCCGTGATCGCTGCAGGCTTCATCCTGTTGATCCGCAAGGCGGACAGAAAGGCGAACGGGCGATGAGCGCACGTACTCTCAGCCGCATCGGCGAGCGCAGCTTCATCCTTGTCATGCTCGCCTTTTTCCTGCTGCCCTTCCTGTGGCTGGCATCGACCGCTTACAAACCATCGCGCGACATCTTCTCGATCCCGCCGAAACTGACCTTCACACCAACCTTCGAACAGTTCGCGACGGTTTTCCGCCTGTTCGATGTCTGGAGCCTCGTTTCGTCGAGCCTGCTGATTGCCGGCGGTTCCGTCATCCTGTCGCTGCTTCTCGGCGTGCCGGCAGGCTATGCGCTGGCACGCTCGACCAGCCGCTATGCCATTGCAGTTGCCTATTTCTTCATGGCGATCCGCATGGTACCGGCCGTGGCGGCGCTGATCCCCTTCTATCTGATGATGCGCGATATCGGGCTGCTCGGCAGCTGGATTGCCGTCGTTCTCATCAACGCAATGCTGAATTCGGCCTTCGTCACCTGGATGATGTTTTCCTATTTCCGCAGCCTGCCGAAGGAGCTGGAAGAGGCGGCATTGACAGATGGATGTACGCTCTTCGGCTCCTTCTGGCGCGTGGCGCTGCCGGCGGTGCGCTCAGGCGTCGTCGCCTCCACACTGTTCTGCCTGATGTTTTCCTGGAACGACTTCCTCTATCCGATGTTTCTCACCCGGCTCGATTCCAAGCCGATCTCGGTGGCGCTGCTTTCAGCCTATGGAACGAAGGACATCACCTGGGGCACGCTCGGCGCGCTGGCGCATTTTTCGACGATCCCGATCGTGCTGATCGTGCTCTTCCTCAATCGTTATTTCGTGCAGGGCCTGACAAAAGGCATTCACTAATGAGACGCTGCGCTCAAGCGCGGATCGCCGCTTCGGTCGCGGCATCGAAGACGTGGATCCGGGCGGGATCGGCGGCAAGCGACAGGCGCTCGCCGATCTTCACCCGGTTGGTGCCGTCAACGATGACGCGCAGCTGCGGGGCAGAGAGTGTCACGTCGTCCTCTTCGGCCGAAAGCGACTTCAACCGGTCGGCGGCTTCGACATCGACGTGGACGAGCAGGTTGGCGCCGAGATCCTCAATGAAGGCGACGGACCCGGCCAAACCACCGGCATCGACCGGCCGGAAGGCTTCCGGGCGGATACCGAGCACGACGGCACGCCCGGCGGCGGAGGCGATGCGCGGCCGCTCGGCTAGCACCTCGCCCGAGAAAAGGATGGATGCCTGGCCGAAGCGGGCCTCGGGGCCGTTTTCCGTCACGAAGAGATCGGCCGCCAGCAGGTTCATCGCCGGCGAGCCCATGAAGCTTGCGACGAAGAGATTGGCCGGCTGATCGTAGAGGCTGCGCGGCGTACCGAGCTGCTGAAGGACGCCGCTCCTCATGACGGCGACACGATCACCCATGGTCATCGCTTCGACCTGGTCGTGGGTGACATAGACCGTCGTTATGCCCGACATCTTCTGCATGCGGGCGATTTCGGCGCGCATTTGGCCGCGCAGGCGGGCATCGAGATTGGAAAGCGGCTCATCCATCAGGAAGGCCTGGGGGCTGCGGGCCAACGCCCGGCCCATGGCGACGCGCTGGCGTTGGCCGCCGGAGAGTTGGGCGGGCTTGCGGGCGAGATAGTCCTCGAGCTCCAGGAGCTTCGCCGTCTCCTGCACCTTGCGGGCGATGTCGGCCTTGTCGAGGCCGCGAACGCGAAGGCCGAAGCCGATATTCTCGGCCACCGTCAGATGCGGGTAAAGCGCGTAGGATTGGAAGACCATGGCAATATCGCGGTCGCGCGGGGCAAGATCGTTGACGACGGCGCCGTTGATCGTCAGGCGGCCATCGGTGATCTCCTCGAGGCCCGCGATCATGCGCAGCGCCGTCGACTTGCCGCAGCCGGAGGGGCCAACCAGGACCAGGAATTCGCCGTCGCGGATGGTCATGTTCAGGTTGCGGATCGCCGCATAACCATCGCCATAGCTCTTGCTGATCTGGTCGAAGACGATTTCAGCCATGCTCTTTCCTTGCTGAACGGGAGGCCTGTTGCAGCCCCTGGACGGGTCAGGTCGTATAGACGCCGCCGGTGACGTTGACGCCCTGCCCGGTCATGAAGCGGGCTGAATTCGAGCAGAGGAAAACGACAACATCGGCCACATCTTCAGGCGTTTCCAGCCGGCCGAGCGGCGTCTGGGCGATATAATCTGCCACGACGCGTTCGGGCGTTACGCCGCGCAGGGTCGCCTCCCAGGCGATCTCGCGCTCCTGCATGCCAGTCTTGACGAAACCGGGGCAGACGGCATTGACGCGGATGCCCGAAGCCGCAAGCTCGCGGGCGAGCGCCTGCGTCCAGCCGAGCACGGCAAACTTGCTGGCGGAATAATGGGCCAGCAGCGGCGCTCCGATTTTTGCGGCGAGCGAGGCGGTGTTGACGATGACGCCGGTGCCGATGCCCGTAAAACGGCGCGCGGCAACCTGGTTGGTCAGGAAGATGCCGCGAATGTTGACGTCGAAATTATAGTCCCATTCCTCGTCGGTCAGTTCCAGCGCATGCTGCATCGTGGAGACACCGGCATTGGCGCAGAGGATCTCGTAACCGCCGGTCCTCTCGACAACCTCGGAAAAGGTCGCCTCGACCGAGGCTCGCTTGCGAACGTCGATCGCATAGGCAGTGGCGCCGTTGCCGATCTCGGCCGCCGTCTGTTCGGCGGCAGCCAGGTTGATGTCGCAGATCGCCACCTGGATCGACTGGCGGGAGAGCGCGGTCGCGATCGCGCGCCCTATCCCTGTCGCTCCGCCGGTTACAATCGCACGCTTGCCGGATAGTTCTGGAAAGCTCGGTGACTGCATGCCCGCCCTCATCGAATGGAAACATCCCCGATCATATATCAACAAAATCATACACAACAAGAGAAATTTATGTTTGAATTTGTTCGACTCATTCGATACATAGAGGGCAACAATCAGTTCGTAGCCACGGGTTGCGACGGCGGGAGGATCAGAACGGTATCATGGACGCGGAACAGCAGATGGTCGCCGCAGCGGAAAAACCGAAGGTTCTGGCCCAGGTGCGGCATGCGCGCATCCTGGAGACACTGGCGCGCAAAGGCGCGGTCTCCGTCAGCGACGTCGCCTCCCAGCTTGCCGTTTCCGAAATGACCGTCCGCCGCGACCTGATCGAACTCGAGAAGGACGGCAGGCTGGTGCGCACCCATGGCGGCGCAGTGCGCAGCGGCAAGGCCTTCGAGCCGATCGCCAACGAGGCTGTCGACCGCGAAGAACCGACTTTCGAATCCCGACTGACGCGCAATGCCGCCTCGAAGCGAACCATCGCGATGGCAGCCGCAGGCGTTGCTGCCGGCGCGCGAACCCTGGCGCTCGACGTCGGCACCACGACCTATCTGCTCTCCGGCCTGCTGCTCAACCAGCCGCATACGAAGATCTTCACCAACAGCGTGCGCAACGCGATGCAGCTCGGCGCCGGCTCTGGCGAGGTCTACCTGCCGGGCGGGCGCATGCGTGGCGAGGAAATGGCGATCAGTAGCCAGTCCGCCGTCTTGCAATTCGAGGAACTCTGGTTCGACATCGCCTTCGTCGGCGTGTCCGGGATCACGGCGCAGGGAATTTACGACTATTCCTTCGAAGACACCGACATGAAACGGGTCTATCTGCGCCGCGCGACACAGAAGGTGGTGCTTTGCGATTCCAGCAAATTCAAGCGCATGTCGCTGGTGCATATCGCGCCGCTGCAGCAATTCGACATGCTGATCACCGATGCCATGCCGCCGTCCGACCTTGCCGATGCGCTCGCCACTGCCGGCGTCGAGGTGCGCATCGCGCCCGAGGAGCAGCCACTGCTTTGATTGCCCTTTCGCATCCGATCTTCCAGCGGATGCCGTCCACTCGATTGCGCTTCAGGGAGTTTTCGCATGGTCTTCGACTTTTTCGGCGTCAAGAAGAAAGTAGTCATCGCCATGGCGCATATCGGCGCCCTGCCCGGCTCGCCCGCCTATGACGTCGCCGGCGGGCTGAATAAGCTCGTCGACGACGTGCTTTCCGATGTCGAGAAACTGCAAGCGGGCGGTGTCGACGCCATCATGTTTGGCAACGAGAACGACCGGCCCTACGTCTTCCAGGCGCCGCCGGAAGGACTGGCGGCGATGACCTCGATCGTCGAGCGGGTAAAGCCGCATCTGACCGTACCGTTCGGCGTCAACTATCTCTGGGATCCCTCGGCAAGCGTTGCGATCGGCGCGGTGACTGGCGCGAGCTTCGTTCGCGAGATCTTCACCGGCGTCTTTGCCTCCGACATGGGGATCTGGCAGCCCGATTGCGCCAAGGCGGCGCGGCTGCGGCGCAGTCTCGGCCGCGACGACATGAAGATGCTCTTCAACATCAACGCCGAATTTGCCCATTCGCTGGACCAGCGGCCGATTGAACTCAGAGCGAAGAGCGCAGTATTCTCGTCGCTCGCCGATGCCATCTTGGTTTCCGGGCCGCTGACTGGACAGGCAGTCGATCAATCAGACCTGAGACGTGTCTGCGAGACCGTCAGGGATGTCCCAGTCTTTGCCAATACCGGCGTGAACAAGGACAATGTGCGCGACATATTGAGCGTTGCCAGCGGTGTCATCATCGGCACACATTTCAAGGTGGACGGCAATACGTGGAACCCGGTCGACAGCGACCGTGTAAAGCGCTTCATGGAGACTGTCGAGACGCTGCGTTGAACAACGGAACCGCCATGTCCATCACGCTCGGCCTCGATATCGGCACCACCTCCACCATCGGCATCTTGATCGAGTTGCCGAACCGCGTGCTCGGGCTCACCTCACGGCCTTCGACGCTTCATTCACCGCAGCATGGCTGGGCCGAGGAAGACCCGGCGGAATGGTGGGCGAATGTCTGTGAGGTTACCAGGGAACTGCTTGCAACGAGTGGCATTGAGGCCGGACAAATCTCGGCCGTTGGCGTGACGGGCATGCTGCCGGCCGTCGTGCTGCTTGACGACGCTGGCCAAGTGCTGAGGCCCAGCATCCAGCAGAGCGACGGGCGTTGCGGCGAAGAAGTCGAGGAACTTAAGGGAGAGTGGGATGAGACGGATTTTCTCCGCCGGGCGGGAAACGGCATCAACCAGCAGCTGGTGACGGCAAAACTGCGCTGGATCGCCCGGCACGAGCCGATGGTCTTCGAGCGCATTGCCACCGTTATGGGGTCCTATGATTTCATCAACTGGAAGCTGACCGGCGTGCAGGCAATCGAACAGAACTGGGCGCTGGAAGCGGGCTTCGTCGATATTAATACCGGCAATCTCGACGACGAACTCATCGGGCTTGCCAGAATTCTGCGGGAGGCCATTCCTGGGAAGGCGGTATCGCATGAGGTGCTTGGCCATGTGACCGACGAAGCCGCCAAGGCGACGGGGCTTGCAGTTGGAACGCCTGTCATCGGCGGGGCAGCCGACATGATCGCGTCGGCTTTCGGCGCGGGGATCAATAAGGCCGGCGACGTGCTGCTGAAATTCGGGGGTGCAGTGGATATTCTGACGGCGACCGATGTCGTGCGGCCCGATCCCCGTATGTTTCTCGATTATCATCTGGTTCCAGGGCTCTATATGCCGAACGGCTGCATGTCGACCGGCGGCTCGGGGCTCAACTGGTTTATCGGCACCTTCGCCAAATACGAGGAGATCGCGGCAAAGGCGGAGGGAATATCCGTGCACCGCTATCTCGACCGGTTGGCCGCGCAATGCGCGCCCGGCGCGGACGGGCTGACAATCCTGCCTTACTTCCTCGGCGAGAAGACACCGATTCACGACGCCGGCGCGCGCGGACTGATCGAGGGACTGACGCTGTCGCATCATATCGGCCATCTCTGGCGGGCGATGCTGGAAGCCTATGCCTATGCGCTGCGTCATCATATCGACGTCCTGAACGACATCGGTCACCCGACGACACGGTTCATCGTCTCCGACGGCGGATCGCAGAGCCGGATCTGGATGCAGATCGTTTCCGATGTGCTGCAGCAGCCGCTACAAGGTCTCACCGGCCATCCCGGCTCCTGCCTCGGCGTCGCCTGGGCAGCGGCGATCGGCGCCGGACTGACCGAGGACTGGTCCGGTGTAACCGCCTTTGTCAGCCAGGGTGAAAGTATCGTGCCCAATACCGACAATGCGGCGGTTTATAACGAGGGCTATCGGACCTATCGTGCGCTTTACAGACCATAGACTCAGCGGAATTCGAGCGCGATGACAGGGATAGACCGGGATCCGACGATGCAGGCAACTGGACGTGGCGGCATGGTGACGAGTCCACATGCGCTGGCGAGCGAGGCGGGCGCGGCAATCCTGCGGGCCGGCGGCAACGCGCTGGAAGCTGCGATCGCCATCGGCAGCACGATCGCTGTCGTCTATCCGCATTTCTGCGGGCTTGGCGGCGATTCCGTCTGGATTGTTGCCGATCGCAGCGGGCGGAAGACATGTTT
Source organism: Rhizobium sp. PRIMUS64 (assembly GCF_023006465.1). Classification (NCBI taxonomy): domain Bacteria; kingdom Pseudomonadati; phylum Pseudomonadota; class Alphaproteobacteria; order Hyphomicrobiales; family Rhizobiaceae; genus Rhizobium; species Rhizobium sp. PRIMUS64. Next base: position 18,145 of record NZ_JALBGX010000006.1, read on the forward strand.
TCTCGGCATCGGCCAGGCGGCGCGGAAATTGCCGGATTTCGACGGAAACATTCCGCTGCGCGGACCGCTTTCGGCGTTGACCTCGGCCTGCGCGGTTGATGCGTGGCGGCACGCGCATGACTATTCCGCGCGGCACTGGGGCGGTAAGATCGACTTTCCTGTCTTGCTTGCTGATGCGATCCGCCACGCGGGAAAGGGGTTTTCCATCACGCGCTCGCAGAGCTTCTGGCTTGCCTTCCGGCGGGCGGAAGCGGCCGGCTGGCCGGGTTTTGCCGCGCTTTTCATGGCGGATGGCGCGGCGCCGGAAACAGGCAGCCTTTTCCAGCAGGCGAATTTGGCGCGGTCGCTTTCGCTGATTGCCCGCGATGGGCCACGTTCATTCTACGAGGGCGAACTGGCCGCAAAGATCGCGGCAGGGCTGCAGGCTGTGGGCTCTCCACTGACCAGTGCCGATCTTGCGGCGACCCGAACGCGCGAGGTCGCGCCCATCAGTCTTTCCTATCGGGGATTTGAGCTGCTTGCGCCGCCGCCGCCGACACAGGGGCTCACGACACTGGCGATTATGGGGATTCTCGCCCATTTTGACATTGCCGCCCATAAGGCCGGCAGCGCAGACCATCTGCATCTCTGCGTCGAAGCTGTCAAACGCGCCTTTCTCGATCGCCACAGCATTGCCGATCCCGATGTCGCACCGCAGCCGGTAGAGGAATGGCTAAGCACGCAGCACCTTGCGCAGGCGGCGGCCTCTATCGATCCCGTGCGGGCGCTTGAATGGCCGGCGCCCTTTCGCAGCAGCGACACCGTGTTCTTCGCCGTAACGGATGCCGTGGGCGGCAGCGTCAGCGTCTTGCAGAGTACTTATTTCGACTGGGGCAGCGGCGTGGTTGTCGGCGATACGGGTATTCTCTGGCAGAACCGCGGGGCGGCCTTTTCGCCCGATCCCAAGCATGTCAACGGCATCGCCCCCGGCAAGCGTCCTTTCTACACGTTGAACCCCGGCCTCGGCCTGCGCAACAGCAGGCCGGCCCTGCTTTATGGCACGCAAGGCGCCGACGGCCAGCCGCAGACACTGGCGATGCTGCTGACCCGGCTGATCGACTTTGACGAGGAACCGGCAGCAGCGCTGGCCGGTCCGCGCTTTCTTCTCGGCAAGACATTTTCCGATAGCCGCGACAGCCTGAAGCTGGAAAGCGACGTGGGTGAAACAGTGCTTGCGGAACTGGCCGCTCGAGGCCACGTCCTATCTCCGATCGAAGCGCGGAGCCCGCTCGCGGGACAGGCTGGCGTGATTGCCATCGATGAGAGCGGAATGGCGACCGGCGCGCATGATCCACGTGGCGAGGGCTTGGCGATCGGAATCTCTTCCGTCGCCGACCGAAGCCGGCTCCAGTGTGAGTGAGCGCTGCAAGACGTGTGTCGCGATGGCGATGCCGGCGACGATCAACGGGGATTGATTTCAGGCCAGACGCTCCAGGCGGCTGCGAACCAGCCAACTTCGCGGGCGGAAAGTCACGGCTTTTGTCACAATGCTGACTGGCAGGCGGTGAAGTGACGGGCAACAGCCTCGGCGTGAGCATCGAAGCGCCGGCACAGCGCGATGTTGTGGGGCGTCGAGGCCGGCAGTCCGCGCGGGAGCCACAACTCGACGCGCGCGGCTAGGCTGCGCCATGGGTGCAACCCCTGCAGTATTACCTCCACCGTGTTGCGTCGCCGGCGGTGCAGCCGCGGGGTGGCGAGGAATCGGCAAAGGTGTTTACGAGCCTGGCGCAGCCCCAGCTGCTGTTCGGCCAGGCATGGAATTGTTGAGCGCGATGCCAATCTCATCATCGGGGCTGTCGGTGGTGGAAACAGCGATACCAGCGGAAGCCGGTCAGAACGACGGCCGCAATCGTTTCCGTAAGCAGCCAGCGAACCAGCTTTTTCACGATATTCGTTTAAATACAAACTTCGCGGTTTCACAAGTCGAAGCTGTCAGGCCTACCGCCGAGGACTTTTGCAAAAGAAACCCCGACGCCATATCCTCGCCATGACGATGCCCCTCGCCAAGGTCATTCAGGCGCTAAGGTGTAGCAGAGCAAGGACGGGGATCCTTATGACGGGACAAGATACAACTCACTTCCAGGAGCGGATGACGATTGTCGGTGATCTCAAGGCTGCTTCCTTTGTCCCCTGGATCCGGCGCCATGCCGCCAAGCTTGGCCTCTCGCACACCATATCTCATACGAGTTCCATGCGGATCGAACTTGAGGTTGCTGGGCCGGAGGAGCTGATCGACATGATGGAGATGGGATGCTCTCTCGGGCCCATCGACGTATGGGTCGAGAGGATAGATCGCACGGCGATCAGCGGCGAAAGGACCTAGTATCGGGCTGTGGCGTATTTCCCTCGTGCATATTATTTACTCAATGTTGCCAATGCGAAATAATTATGCAAACCTGATAAGGTTGAGCGGAATTGCCTCGATGCCGAGGTGGAGCGTGCTCGACAAGCATATGATTTTGTTTGGGAACTCTAGTCATGCCATCCGCTACGACCGGCTTTTGGACGCCAGTCGCCCTTTCCCGGGATTTGCCGGCCGGAACCGTAGTGCCGGCACGGACGGCAGCCGGATCGATTGCCCTGTGGCGCAGCGCTTCGGGGCACATATCGGCATCGGCGGATCGCTGTCCGCATCGTGGCATGCGCTTGTCTCACGGCTTCGTGCGCGGCGAGACGCTCTCCTGCATCTATCACGGCTGGAGCTACGGCCAGGCCGGAAACTGTCTCCGCATTCCCGCCCATCCGGGGCTGACGCCACCGGAAACCATTCGCGTCGCCACCCATGACGTCGAGGAAACAGACAGCGTGATCTGGGTGGCTGTGGGTACGCCCGCTTCGAAGCCACCGAGGTTTGATGGCCTCACCCCCTTGCGTTCGCTGACGGCGTTCGCCGGCATCGCGGCGATCGAGGCGGCGGCCGGTGCGAAGGCGAGCCCCGAAGGTTTTGTCGAGTTCGATGCATCCACCGGGGCCGTCTGTCTGTTATTATCCGCTTGGGAAGACGGACAGACGCTGATCCATGTGCTGCTGAAGGCTGACGCCGGCCCCGCAGCGGGCATCCGCGCTTCACGCGCCGCCGAGAGCCTGCGCCGCCGAGCTGAGGGTCTTCAGAGGGAGATCGCGCAATGACCATGCAGGCGATGATTAACGAATGGTATCCAGTCGGGCTTTTCAGCCAGCTCGACAGCGCCGGTCGCACGACGGCGCTGATGGGCGAGTCGATCGAAGTGGCGCGCGATGCCGATGGCAATGCGAAGGTGACGGGCGGCGATGGCCGCGTTCTGCCGGTGCGTGTGCGTTACGGTCATGTCTGGTCCTCCCTCGGCGAGCCCAAGAAGGAACTTTTCCCCATTCCCGAGGCCGATCAGCCCGGTCGCCGCTTCGTCGATGTCGGCGTGGTGCGCGTGCGCTGCTCGCCCCTGCGTGCGGTCGAGAACTTTCTCGACATCGCCCATTTCCCCTTCGTCCACACCGACATTCTCGGCGCAGAGCCGCACACCGAGGTCCAGAACTACAAGGTCGAGATCCGCGAGGAAGAAGACGAGGTCTGGGCAACGCAGGTGAAATTTTACCAGCCGCAGGCCGCCAAATCGGCAAGCGGCGGGATCACGACGGAATATATGTACCGCGTGCCGGCGCCCACCTGCTCCGTGCTTTACAAGACCTGCCCGCCGCGTCCGAGCGAATGGGATGTCATCACGCTCTTCGTGCAGCCGCTGGCTGAGGACCTCTGCGACGTCTGGCCATGGATGGCGCTTTTCGACGACGAGACCGCGATGACCGATCTCATCCATTTCCAGCAGACGATCTTTCTGCAGGACCGGTCGATCCTCGAAAACCAGATCCCGCGGCTGTTGCCGCTCGACCCGGGCATGGAAATCCCGACACGTGCCGATCTGACATCGATCGCCTATAGGCGCTGGCTGAAGCGCCACAATTATACCTACGGCGCACAGCTGGTGGCGCAATGAAGCTCTACGACTACATACTCTCGCCCAGTTGCTACAAGGTGCGCCTGATGGCGGCGCTGACCGGCGTGAAGCTTGACCTGCGCCCGGTGGATTTCCATCCCGGCGCCGAGCATCGCGGCCCCGAGCTGCTTGCGCTCAACCCGGCAGGCTCCATTCCGATCCTGGAGGATGGCGACCTGATCCTGACGGAATCGTCGGCGATCCTCGTCTATCTCGCCGCCAAGGCAGCACCCGAATGGCTCGGCAGCGGTAAGGCCGAGGAAGCGGCGCGGGTGCAGCAATGGCTGTCCTTTTCCGGCCGGCTGACGGCAAGCCTCGGTGGCGCGCGGCTCCATGAAATGCTGCTGCGGCCGGGCGATATCGGCGCGCTGCAGGCCCAGGGCATCGCCGCCCTTCGCGAGCTTGAAGCCGGGCTTGTCGAGCAGGGCCTTCGCGGCATGCGCTTCCTCGCCGCCGACCGGCCGACAATTGCCGACATCGCCTGCTTTCCCTATGTGGCGCTGGCGCCCGATGGCGGCGTCACGCTGGACGCTTATCCTGCCATCCGGCTCTGGTCCCGCGCGCTGCGCGCCCTCGACAGGTTTATCGAGATGCCAGGTATTCACCGGCTGCACGAGCTGAAGCCCGAACCTCATCTCGAACCGGGCGAGGCGTGACATGGCTGGATATCTCCTGAAGAACTGCGCAGCCGTGATTGTCGACGAGGGCAAGGGACCGGTCGTCCAACGCAATGTCGATCTCCTGACCAGCGGTCCGGCGATCGTGGCGATCGGCGAAAATCTGGGAAGGGATGCGCTGCCCGCCGGCACGACTGTTCAGGATGCCGCCGGCTGGTTTGTCTATCCAGGTCTCGTCAACACCCATCATCACTTCTTCCAGTGCTTCGTGCGCAACCGCGCCGATCTCGACTGGACGAAGCTCTCGGTGATCGAGTGGCTGGACCGCATCTACCCGATCTTTTCACAGCTCGACGAGGAGTGCTTTTACCACTCCTCGGTCACGGCGATGGCCGAGATGATCAAGCATGGCTGCACTACGGCCTTCGATCACCAGTACAATTTCCCCCGGCATGCCGGTAAGCGGCTGATCGACCGCCAGTTTGAAGCAGCCGAGCTGCTCGGCATGCGCTTCCATGCCGGTCGCGGCGGCAATACCCTGCCGAAGTCGGAAGGCTCGACCATTCCCGACGAAATGCTGGAAACGACCGACGAATTCATCGCTGACTGCGCCCGGCTGATCGAGACCTACCACGATACCAGCCCCTTCAGCATGCGTCAGGTCGTGGTCGCGCCCTGCCAGCCGGTGAACTGCTATCGCGAGACCTTTGTGGAATCGGTGGCATTGGCGCGCGATCGCGGCGTCATGATGCATACCCATGTCGGGGAAGGCGAGAGCCCGGTCATTCAGGCTCGCCACGGCATGCGCACGGTCGACTATCTGGAAGAACTCGGCTTTGCCGGGCCCGACGCCTTCTATGCCCATTGCTGGGAACTGACCCACGACGAACTCAGGAAGATGGCGGCCAGCGGCACCGGTGTGGCGCACTGCCCGGAACCGGTCTATCTGGTCGGCGCGGAGGTTACCGACATTCCCGCCATGGCCGCCTTCGGCCTGCGCATAGGCCTCGGCTGCGACGGTGCGGCCTCCAACGACAATTCCAACCTGATGCACTGCCTGCACTCCGCCTATATGCTGCAGTGCCTCGTCTCCTCCGGCCGTGCCCATCCCGTGCCGCCGCCGGTCGATTTCCTCGGCTACGGCACGACAGGGGGTGCCAGCCTGCTCGGCCGGCGCGATATCGGCCGGCTGGCGCCCGGCATGGCCGCTGACCTGTTTGCGATCGACACCCGCCGCATGGATTATGTCGGCACGCGGCACGATCCGCTGAGCCTGATTGCCCGCGTCGGCATCGGCATGGCGACCGATATGACCATGACCAATGGCCGCATCGTCTGGCAGAAGGGCGAATTCCCCGGTCTCGACGAGGCCAAGCTGTCAGCCGATGCCGAGGCCGCACTATCCGCCGTGGAATTTTAAAAAACCAAAAGAGGGAACTGAGAACATGACCAAACTGACCCGCAGAAACCTGATGACGGCCGCTGCCGCCACCGGCCTTGCCGGCGTGCTCGGCAGCCGTCTTGCTTTGGCGGCCGACGAGCCGCTCGGCATCACGCTCGTCGTCCCGTCGCCGATCGGCGACGTCGGCTGGGGGCATGCACTTGCGGCCGGTCTCGAGCCGATCAAGGCCGCTTACGGTGACAAGGTGAAGGTCACCGTGCTCGAGAATATCGCCGAAGGCCCGGACGCCGACCGCATCATGAACAAGACCGTCGCCGACGGAAACAAATTCCTGGTTGCCGGCTCTTTCGGTTATCAGAACGGCGCCCTGCAGATCGCCCGCCGCGACCCGAGTGTTACGGTCCTGCATGCTTCCGGCTTCCAGGTCGCTCCGAACTTCTCGCCGTTCGCCGCCAAATATTTCCAGGGCACCTATCTGCTCGGCATGGCCGCAGCAGCGCTTTCCAAGACCGGCAAGCTCGGCTCCGTGTCCGCCTTCGCCATTCCCGAACTCATCACTTCGATCAACGCCTTCACCCTCGGCGCCCAGGCCGTCAAGCCCGATATCGAGGTCTCGGTGGTGTGGGTCAATTCCTGGTTCGACCCGGCCAAGGAGCAGGAAGCCGCCAAAGCCTTGATCGCGCAGAAGTGCGACGTGATCTTCTCCAACGCCCAGGACACGCCGTCCGTCATCTCGGCCTGCGAGGAAGCCGGCGTCTACGCCTTCAACCTCAACTCCTCGATGAAGAAATACGCACCGAAAACCTATCTCGGATGCATCTCGACGGACTGGTCGCCGTTCTTCAAGGCATCGGTCGACGCCCATCTCGCCGGCACGTTCAAGGGCGCCAATGCGTTCCTCGGCGTCGCCGACAAGGTCGTCGAAGTGGTCGATTGGAATCCGGATGTTCCGGCAGACGTGATGGCCAAGATCAAGGAGATCGAGGCAAAGATCGCCGACGGCAGCTTCTCGCCCTTCACCGGGCCGATCACCAAGGCCGACGGCAGCGAGGGTGTCGCATCCGGCGCAACCATGGCCGACCCCGAGATCATCGCCATGAACTGGCACGTCAAGGGCGTGTCCACGCCATTGCCGAAATAAGTCATGACGACCCCGCTCCTGTCGCTGCGCGGCATTTCGAAGAGCTACGGCCAGATCCACGCCAATCAGGCAATCGATCTGGACGTGGCTCCGCAATCGATCCATGCGATCCTCGGAGAAAACGGAGCGGGAAAATCGACGCTGATGAAGCTGATCTACGGCGTCGAGCAACCGGACGACGGCGACGTCGTCTGGGAAGGAGAACCCTTGCGCCTCTCCTCCCCCGCCGAGGCGAGGCGCCACGGCATCGGCATGGTCTTCCAGCATTTTTCGCTGTTCGAGACCCTGACCGTCCTTGAGAATATTCGGCTGGTCGTGCCGGGTCGCAAGGCTGAGCTCAAGCAACGCATTCGGACGCTTGGACGGGAATTCGGCCTTGAGGTCGACCCGCTCGCCCATGTGCATGCGCTGTCGGTCGGCGAGCGGCAACGGGTGGAGATCATCCGAAGCCTGATGACCGATCCGAAGCTGCTGATCCTCGACGAGCCCACCTCCGTCCTGCCGCCGCAATTGGTGGAGAAGCTCTTCGACACGCTGCGCCGGCTGCGCGACGGCGGCGTCTCCATCCTGTTGATCTCCCACAAGCTGGAAGAAATCCGGGCGATCTGTGACCGGGCGACGATCCTGCGCGGCGGACGGGTGACCGGGGATGTCGACCCGCGCGAATATGATGCCCATGACCTTGCCCGTATGATGATCGGTCGCGAGATGCCCGCCCCCATCTCGGCGCTGCCGCTGTCTGGCGGGGAAAAGCGACTGGAGATCATCGGGTTGGATTATCAGCCCGACGATCCCTTCGCGGTGCCGCTCTCCGGCATCAGCCTCGAAGTGCGTGCCGGCCAAATCCTCGGGATCGCCGGTATTTCGGGCAACGGCCAAAGCGAGCTTGCTGCATTGATTTCAGGTGAGACGGTACTGGGGCGCGACCAACGCGACCGGATCTACATGATGGGGATCGATGTCGGCAGGCTCGATGCGGCCGCGCGGCGGAGGCTCGGATTTGCCTTCGTTCCGGAAGACCGGCTCGGACGCGGCGCCGTACCTGAAATGTCGCTCGCCCTCAACAGCCTGCTGACCGCCCATCCGCTCAAGCTTTTGCGGCACGGTCTCGTCGACAGGGCGCGGGCGATGGCGTTCACCAAGGATTGCATCCGTCAGTATGATGTGCGCACGCCAGGCCCGGATGCGGAAGCCGGCACCCTGTCCGGCGGCAATCTGCAGAAGTTCATCGTTGGCCGGGAAATCATGCTGTCTCCCCAATTGCTTTTCGTGGCGCAGCCGACCTGGGGCGTCGATATCGGCGCTGCATCCGCCATCCGCAGCCGCCTGGTCGCATTGCGCAATCAGGGCATGGCGATCCTCGTCATTTCCGAGGAGCTGGAAGAACTGTTCGAGCTCTGCGATTCCATCCAGGTGCTGCATCACGGCCGGCTCAGCCCGCCGCTCGCAACGCGGGACACGAAGCCCGAGGAGATCGGCCGATACATGACCGGGGCTCAAGCCTCGCCCGAGAAAGTCCATCTATGAGTGCTTGGTCCCCTGCTTTCGTTCCCACCCTGGTCCGCCGGGAGCGCGCCTCGCTTGCTGCGACCTTGCTGGCGCCCGTCATAGCACTTGTCATAGCAATCGCGCTCAACCTCGGCCTTTACATCTTGATGGGCCGTGACCCTGTCGCGGTCGTTTATGCGATGCTTTTCGAGCCTTTCCTCTCCTGGGCGTCATTTTCGGAAGTGCTTTTAAAGGCAGGCCCGCTCCTTCTGATCGCACAGGGACTGGCGATCGGCTTTCGCGCCAAGGTCTTCAACATCGGCGCCGAAGGCCAGTTCATTCTCGGTGCGATCTTCGCCTCTGCCATTCCGGTCTGGTTTCCCCAGGCAACGGGCCAGTGGATCTGGCCGGCAATGCTGCTGCTCGGCGCCATCGGCGGCGCGCTATGGGCTTCTCTCACCGCTTTCTGGCGCGTGCGCCTCAACGCCAACGAGATCCTCGTTTCACTGATGCTGAGCCTCGTTGCGGCGCAACTGCTGAACTACCTGCTGCTCGGCCCCTGGAAGGATCCGAACGGCTTCAACTTCCCCCAGTCGGTGATGTTCCAGTATGATGCGATGGTGCCTACCCTAATCGCCGGTACCCGCCTCAATGTCTCATTCCTCATCACGCTCGCCTTGTCGGTTGCGGCCTGGGTTTTCATGCAGAGGAGCTTCATCGGCTACAAGCTGCAGGTCGGCGGTCTGGCGCCGCGGGCTGCCGGCTATGCTGGCTTTAAGGAAGGTTGGGCGATCTGGCTTTCGCTGCTGATCGGCGGTTTTGCGGCCGGTCTTGCCGGTGCCGCCGAAGTCGCAGGCCCGCTCGGGCAGTTGCAGCGTTCGGTCGCGAGCGGCTATGGTTATGCGGCCATCATCGTCGCCTATCTCGGCGGCCTGCATCCGATCGGCATCGTGGTCTCGGCGCTGGTCATGGCGGTCATCTATATCGGTGGCGACAATGCCATGGTCTCGGCCAACCTGCCGATCGCCGCCGTCCGTGTCTTCCAGGGTAGCCTGCTGCTCGCTTACCTGATCGCCGTCGCCTTCGTGCGCTATCGCCTTGAATGGCGACGCGCCGTCCATCGGAGCCCATCATGAACGCCATCGAGTTCATTCTTGCCGGCATGCTTGCGGCTGCGACACCGTTTCTTCTGGCAGCCCTCGGCGAACTGGTGGCCGAGCGCGCCGGCGTCCTCAACCTCGGGGTCGAGGGATTGATGGCCTTCGGTGCCGTGCTCGCCTTCATTATCGTCTACCAGGGCGGCGGACATCTCCTGGGCTTCGTCGTCGCGGGGCTCGGCAGCGCTGTCCTTTCCCTGCTCTTCGCCTTGGTCACACTGGGATTCCGGGCAAACCAAGTGGCAGCGGGCCTTGCCATCGGCATTCTCGGCCAGGGCCTCTCCGCGCTTTTCGGCAAGACCTATGAAAGCCTCACGGTCAGGGGACTTCCGAAGCTTGCCCTTCCCGGGCTTTCGGAATTGCCGATTGTCGGCGGCCTTTTCGTCCAGGACATCGTCGTGTGGATTTCACTCGCCGCGACCCTCGCTCTCTGGGCCATATTTGCCTACACCAAGCTTGGGCTCATCGTCCGCGCCGTTGGCGAGAACCCGAAGGCCGCTCACGCGATCGGCTATTCGGTAATATCAGTCCGCGTTCTCGCTATCGCCTTCGGCGGTGCGATGGCCGGCTTCGCCGGTGCCTATGCGTCGGTGGTCTATACCCCACTCTGGGCCGACGGGATGATCGCCGGGCGCGGCTGGATCGCCATCGCCCTCGTCGTTTTCGGGACTTGGCTCACCGGCCGGATCTTCCTCGGGGCCTGCCTGTTCGGGGCGGTCTCGCTGATGGGGCTTGCAGCCCAGGCAACCGGACTGGACGTTCCCTCGCAATTGCTCTCGAGCCTGCCATATCTCGTCACGATCATCGTGCTCGGCATCATCTCCGCTGACCGTCGTCTGCTGAAACTGAACGGCGTCGCTTCACTCGGCGAACCATTCGAGCGATAGGGGTGCGGAAGGCGGGTTTCGGGATCAAACACCTACTGCATAATTCCTTAAAAAGACGCGCGGCGCTGTAACGTGTCGCCGAAAAAGCCCGTGGTCAGCCGCGATCGCGTTTCTTGCCACCGCGCGCGTCAAATTGGACGAGCAGCGACTTGAGTTCGATCTCGCGAACGCGTCTTGCCGCTTCATCCGGGCTGACCCATTCGAGAATACGCTGACCCCGCTCCTTGAAATCGCCGCTGACCTCCGTGACTTCAATCTGAAACATGTCGACGATACAGGGCGCCACATCGCCATTGTCGAGTTCTTTCAGATAGGTATAGCGGCCGACCGGCTTCTTCTTCACCACCCCGCGTACGCCTGCCTCCTCCCAGGCCTCGATTGCTGCTGCTTCGAAAGGCTTTTTCCCCTTCATCGGCCATCCTTTCGGGATGACCCAGCGCGCGCTCTCGCGAGACGTGATCACCAGGATTTCGACCTCGGATCCGGCATTGCCGTGACGGAAGCAAATAGCACCATATTGTTGACGGAATGCACCGGCGAACAGCACTTCAGGAACAGCAGCGAGCTGTCGCAGCAGTGGTTGGGACTTGTCCGGTCGAGGCTTCCTGGCTTTTTTGCTAGGTGTCATATTGATTGAATTACCGAATTTGCATGTTGCTTCAATTGCCTGAGCGTGTTTATGACACTTTTATGACAATCGGCCGCACGAGGAAGGTTCGCAGGCATGATGAGCATTTTTCGCAAGCTGATGCCACGGGAAGACAGATTCTTTGAAATGTTTTCCAAGCACTCGAAGACCGTCGTTGCTGCGGCGCACGCCCTCGATCAACTTCTGAAGGGCAATGACGTTCAGGAAAACTGCGATCGAATCGTCGCATTGGAAAACGAGGCGGACGACGTCACGCGTGACGTTCTTCTTGCCGTTCGACGAAGCTTCATCACGCCCTTCGACCGGGGAGACATCAAAGACCTCATTCAGTCGATGGATGATGCGATCGACATGATGCACAAGACAGTCAAGACGATCCGCTTGTTCGAGCAATCCAGCTTCGATCCGCTCATGCAGGAGATGGGCAGTGAAATCGTCAAGGCGGCAAACCTTGTCGCGGAAGCGATACCCCTCCTCGACAGATTGGGAGCCAATGCGCAGCGCCTCGCGGCCATCGCGGAGGAGGTCACCCGCGTGGAGGGACGTTCCGATGAGCTCCACGACCAGGGTTTGAAGGATCTGTTTCTGCGACATGGCGCCAGCGGCAATGCGATGGCCTACATGATCGGAAGCGAAATTTACGGAGAGCTGGAGAAAGTCGTCGACCGCTTCGAGGATGTCGCCAACGAAATCAGCGGCATTCTCATCGAGAACGTCTGATGGAAGCCTCCCTCGCTCTGCCGCTGCTTGTCGGCTTGGTCGTCGTCGCCCTGTTCTTCGATTTTCTCAACGGTCTGCATGACGCGGCCAATTCGATTGCCACGATCGTCTCGACCCGCGTCCTGCGGCCGCAATATGCGGTCGCCTGGGCAGCATTCTTCAACTTCATCGCATTCCTGTTCTTCGGCCTGCACGTGGCCGAAACACTGGGGACCGGCATCATCGATCCTGCGATCGTTTCGCCTCAAGTGATTTTCGCCGCACTCATGGGCGCCATCGTTTGGAATATTCTTACCTGGATTTTCGGGATTCCGTCGAGCTCGTCGCATGCGCTTGTCGGTGGGCTGGTGGGGGCCGGTCTGGCAAAGGTGGGCTTCAGCTCGATCGTCTGGAACGGCCTCCTAAAGACCGTCGGTGCCATTTTCCTTTCGCCAGCCATCGGCTTCCTGCTTGCCCTCGTGCTGGTGCTCGCCGTCTCCTGGTTATTCATCCGGCAAACGCCGTTTGCGGTGGATCGCACATTTCGCGTCATGCAGTTTGTGTCTGCTTCGCTTTATTCGCTTGGCCACGGCGGGAATGATGCGCAGAAGACGATGGGCATCATCGCGGTGCTCTTGTTCAGCCAGGGATATCTCGGCCCGACATTCTACGTGCCTTTCTGGGTGGTCATTTCCTGCCAGTCGGCAATGGCTCTCGGGACGCTCTTTGGCGGATGGCGGATCGTTCATACCATGGGGTCGAAGATCACCCGGCTCAATCCCATGCAAGGTTTCTGCGCAGAGACGGGCGGAGCGTTGACACTCTTCGGAGCGACGTGGCTCGGTATTCCCGTTTCGACGACGCATACCATCACCGGAGCAATCGTTGGAGTGGGCGCAGCTCGTCGTGTCTCGGCCGTGCGCTGGGGATTGGCCGGCAACATCGTGATAGCCTGGATCGTTACGATGCCAGCGGCTGCAGCAATATCCGCAGCGTTCTACGGCCTCGTATCCTTGCTGCAATGAAATGAGGTGATGGCGAGGCAATCGCCACGCCTGCGCTTCCCTCTTGAGCTTTGCTGCTGGCAAATACCGACGAATAAAGCGAGCAGAACCCATTCTGCCGCCTGCGTCGTGTAGCTTCGATATTGCGTGCACTGCACAAATAGAGCGCTCCCATGACCGCCACTACGCTAGCAATCGCACAAAACGGAAGCAGAAAATAGAAAGCCTAAGAAATAAGCATTCGTCAATTCTTACCATTTCTCCTTTTGCTTCATGCTGTTACCAATTCCTCTCGAAATTGGCACGCTGCTTGCAGGTTCTGAGACGCATCGGTCAACGGCGACCGGTGCAGATAGGCGCGGCATAAGCGCCTACAACAGACACCGACGTCGCAAGGTCTTTGCAATCCGGGATTCTCTCATCCCCTGGACGCAAATTCCGGCGGCGTTTTTTTGTGTCCAAATTCAGCCAGCAGAGGGAACCTGCGCATGACAAAGAATTTGCAGACTGGGATTTCGACAACCGGCATTACCCGCCGCAGCATGCTCAAGACGACCGCAGCGGCTGCCCTCATCGGCGCCGTCAAGGCTGCCTTTCCGTCCGGCGCCTTCGCAGCCGGAGCAGGCCCTGAGGTGACAGGTGTCAAGCTCGGCTTTATCGCTCTCACCGATTCCGCACCGCTGATCATCGCCAAGGAAAAGGGCTTTTTCGACAAGCATGGCCTTCGGGAAACGGATGTGGCCAAACAGGCATCCTGGGGTGCGACCCGCGACAATCTCGTGCTGGGCGGCGCAGCAAACGGCATCGACGGTGCCCATATCCTCTCGCCGCTCCCCTATCTCATGCATACCGGCAAGGTGACGCAGAACAATAAGCCGGTGCCGATGGCGATCCTCGCCCGGCTCAACCTCGACAGCCAGGGCATTTCCGTCGCCAAGGAATATGCCGAAACCGGCGTGCAGCTCGATTCCTCCAAGCTGAAGGCGGCATTCGAGAAAAAGAAGGCGGAGGGCAAGGAGATCAAGGCCGCCATGACCTTCCCGGGCGGCACTCATGACCTCTGGATCCGCTACTGGCTCGCCGCCGGCGGCATCGATCCGAACAAGGACGTTTCGACCATCGTCGTGCCGCCGCCGCAGATGGTTGCCAACATGAAGGTCGGCAACATGGACGTCTTCTGTGTGGGCGAACCGTGGAATGAGCAGCTCGTCAACCAGGGCATCGGGTTTACCGCAGCCACCACCGGCGAGCTCTGGAAGGGCCATCCCGAAAAAGCGCTCGGACTGCGCGCCGACTGGATCGAAAAGAATCCCAATGCTGCCAAGGCCCTGCTGATGGCTGTCATGGAGGCTCAGCAGTGGTGCGAAAGCATGGACAACAAGGCGGAGATGGCTGACATTCTCGGCAAGCGCCAATGGTTCAACGTTCCGACGAAGGACGTACTCGGCCGCCTCAAGGGCGACATCAATTATGGCAATGGCCGCGAGGTCAAGGCCACCGACCTCTATATGAAGTTCTGGAAGGACGGCGCCTCCTACCCGTTCAAGAGCCACGATACCTGGTTCATGACGGAGAACATCCGCTGGGGAAATCTGCCGGCGAGCACCGACATCAAGGCGTTGGTCAACCAGGTGAACCGCGAAGATATCTGGCGCGAGGCCGCCAAGGATCTCGGCGTCGCGGCGGCCGATATTCCCGCATCGTCTTCTCGTGGCAAGGAGACTTTCTTCGACGGCAAGGTCTTCGACCCCGAAAATCCTTCCGCCTATCTCGACAGCCTTTCGATCAAGGCTGCCTCCTGACCCCCGCCTCCGGCGCGCGACGGGCGCGCCGGCCTTTCATTCACGTGAGGAGCGCGTTGATGTCCGCCCTGGCAAATAAAGAAAATCCCTCCATGGCCGCCTCTGCCAAGCCGGCAGCAAAGGTTGTGCCATTTTCCGGCAAACACGGATCGCGGATCGATTTTCGGCGAGCGGTACTGACCGCACTTCGCAATGTCGTCCCGCCGGTCGTCGTGCTGGCACTTATCCTGCTCGTCTGGCAGGTGCTCTGTTCATCGGCCGATGCGTCTTTGCCTTCGCCGCATCGGGTCTGGCAGGATAGCTTTGACCTGATCGCCTTTCCGTTTTTCAACTACGGCTCCCAGGATATCGGGCTCGGCTGGCGCGTGCTCGTTTCGCTGCAGCGCGTCGTTTATGGCTTTGGCCTTGCCGCGGTCGCTGGCGTCATCGTCGGTGCGATCATCGGCCAGTCGGTCTGGGCGATGCGTGGCCTCGATCCGATCTTCCAGGTACTGCGGACGGTTCCGCCGCTCGCCTGGTTGCCGCTGTCGCTCGCGGCATTCCAGGATTCCAACCCTTCGGCGATCTTCGTTATCTTCATCACTTCGATCTGGCCGGTGATCATCAACACCGCCGTCGGCGTCCGCAATATCCCGCAGGATTACCGCAATGTCGCCGAGGTGCTGCGCCTCAATCAGTTCGAATTTTTCTGGAAGATCATGCTGCCATCGGCAGCGCCCTACATCTTCACCGGCCTCAGGATCGGCGTCGGCCTCTCCTGGCTCGCCATCGTCGCGGCCGAAATGCTGACGGGCGGCGTCGGCATCGGCTTCTTCATCTGGGACGCGTGGAACTCGTCGCGCCTTTCGGACATCATCGTCGCGCTCGTCTATATCGGCATCGTCGGCTTCGCTCTCGACAAACTGGTGGCTGCGCTCGGCAAACTCATCACCCGCGGCGCCATGGCCAACTGAGGGAGGTATTTATGAACGCCTATCTTAAGCTCGATCATATCGACAAACATTTCGATCGGGGCGGCGTCCGCGCCGAGGTCCTGAAGGATATCAACCTGACGATATCCGCAGGCGAATTCGTCTCGATCATCGGCCATTCGGGTTGCGGCAAGTCCACTCTCCTCAACCTTATCGCCGGCCTGACGCCGGTTTCGGCGGGCGCCGTGCTGCTTGAAAACCGAGAGGTCAACGGACCGGGACCGGAGCGCGCCGTCGTCTTCCAGAACCACTCGCTGCTGCCCTGGCTGACGGTCTATGAGAACGTCAATCTCGCCGTCTCCAAACTCTTCAGCAGAACGAAGACCAAGGCCGAGCGGCATGACTGGGTCATGGCCAACCTCGACCTTGTGCAAATGGCGCATGCGAGGGATAAGCGGCCTTCGGAAATTTCCGGGGGCATGAAACAGCGCGTCGGCATTGCCCGCGCGCTTGCGATGGAGCCGAAGATCCTGCTGCTCGACGAGCCCTTCGGCGCACTCGATGCGCTGACCCGCGCCCATCTTCAGGACGCGGTGATGGAAATCCACGCACGGCTTGGCAATACGATGGTGATGATTACCCATGACGTCGATGAAGCGGTGCTGCTGTCCGATCGCATCGTCATGATGACCAACGGCCCGGCGGCCCGTATCGGCGAAGTGCTCGATGTGACCATGCCCCGCCCCCGCCATCGCATCGAGCTCGCCTCCGATCGGACATATCTCAAATGCCGTGAAGCCGTGCTGAAATTCCTCTATGAACGCCACCGCTTCATCGAAGCGGCGGAGTAGAAACCGGGAAATAACCTCGGCGCTTGCCGGCCTTGATTTTTTCGTCTTCGTGGCGGGTCCGGCAGCGCCTGATTTTAGGCGTTGCCCCCCTTTACTCCCCGGGCGTTGCAAAGACCGCGCTGGCATCGCTGACAATTTCCACATGGGAATATGCCGCCTGCCCCGCGGCGGCTGCGTCCGCGCGCATGATCGCGGTGACGATCCGGCCGTGCTCCTCATAGGATTTTGCCAGACGCCCAGGCAGACGGAACTGCGCCCGCCGAAAAGGCGCAAGCCGCGCCCGCGTCTGCGTCACCATCTCGAAGACATGATCATTATGCGCGCCACGATAAAGCCGGGTGTGAAATTCGGTATTGTGAGCCGAATATTCTTCCTCCGCGCCGGCATGCACGAGCCTCACCGATCCCCGATGCTCCAGCTCCAGCGCGCGCCGCTCGTCGACCGTCATACGCTCGGCCGAGAGCCTGGCGCAGATCGCTTCGAGTTCGGCCATCGCTTCGAACATCGAATGCAGATAAGCCTCGGTGACATTGGTAACGACGGCACTGCGGTTTGGCTCACGCGCAATCAATCCCATGGCGCCCAGCTCACGCAGAGCCTCGCGTACCGGCGTGCGCGAAACGTCGAAACGAACCGCGAGCGACACCTCGTCCAACTTCGCGCCCGGCAGGATTTCACCCGTGACGATCATGTCGGCAATCGCTCGCACCATCTGTTCGACGGTGGTCCCGGTACGGATCACTTCTCTGCGCCTAGTCTGCTTCACAATACGAATCTGCTCACGTCAACATTCTGCATACAGATGCGGTTCGAGACTCGATAAGTCAAATCTAGTGGAGAAGATATTGTTAAATTTTCGCTTTCTGATGCACGAGCACCTCAGGCAATCCGACTTTATGCCAACCGCGCAGTAACAACGAACAAGAAATATCTATTGATTACTTTTTGCGCAAAGATTCGATCAATCTGCATGCACTTTGCAATGCGCAGATCTTGTCGTTTCAGATAATCTATAAAAAACAATAGATTAATTTCTGGCACATGCATTGCATGCACTTTTCTGTACCCGTTCACAACCGGCCCAGCGCCGCAAGGAGCATTCCGATGACCAAACTCCTTTCCATGAACCGCCGCAATTTCCTCCAGGCTTCCGCTGCCGGTGCGCTCGCCGGCGCCATGCCCGGCCTGATCGGCTCCTCCGCCGCAGCCCAAACCGCGCTGACCGTCGGCTTCATCTATGTCGGCCCCAAGGACGACTACGGGTATAACCAGGCGCATGCGGAGGGTGCGGCCGTTATCAAGGCGCTACCGGGCGTGACGCTGGTCGAAGAAGAGAATGTGCCGGAAACCGTCGACGTCCAGAAGACGATGGAATCCATGATCAACCTGGACGGCGCGACCCTGCTCTTTCCGACCTCCTTCGGCTACTTCGACCCACACATGCTGGCCGTGGCCGCTAAACATCCCGACATCCAGTTCCGGCATTGCGGCGGTCTCTGGCAGGAAGGCAAGAACCCGGCCAATACGGGCTCCTATTTCGGCTATATCTTCCAGGGCCAGTATCTGAACGGCATCGCCGCCGGCCATGCGACGAAGAGCAAGAAGATCGGCTTCGTCGCCGCCAAGCCGATTCCACAGGTTCTGCAGAATATTAACGCCTTCCTGCTCGGCGCACGCACGGTCGATCCTGGTATCACCTGCCAGGTGATCTTCACCGGCGAATGGTCGCTTGCCGTCAAGGAGGCCGAAGCCACCAATGCGCTGGTTGACCAGGGCGCTGACGTCATCACCTGCCACGTCGACAGCCCCAAAGTGGTTGTCGAGACTGCTGCCGGCCGCGGCGCCTTCGTCTGCGGCTATCACGCCAACCAGAGCCCGCTTGCTCCCGAAAAGTACCTCACCGGCGCCGAGTGGGCCTGGGGTAACGTCTACAGCGACTTCGTCAAGAAGGCGCAGGCCGGCGAAAAGCTCGGCAACTTCGTGCGCGGTGGCCTGAAGGACGGCTTCGTGAAGATGAGCGCGCTCGGCCCCGGCGTGTCCGCGGAGGGCCGCAAGGCCTTCGAAGCCACGCAGGCGGAGATGATGAAGGGCGGCTTCTCGGTCTTCAAGGGACCCTTGAAGGACAATAAGGGCGACACCGTCGTGGCTGCCGACAAGAGCTATGCCGAAGACGCGATCGAGCTCGAAAGCATGAATTACCTGGTCGAGGGCGTTGTCGGGTCCACGGCGTAAGCCGCGAAGGGAGAAGCGCCATGACCATCGAGGCCAATGATCCCGCAATAGCCATCGTGGAAAAACCGGCTTCGCTACGCCCCGTCCTCGAATGGGTCGCGCGGCGAGCCGAGCCTGTTGTCATCGGCCTTGCGGCCATCCTGATCGGTCTTGCGCTCTTCTCCCTCTTCATCCTGGCGGTCGGCAAGTCGCCGGCCACCCTCTTTCAACTGATGTATACCGGCGGCTTCGGCAGCTGGTTTTCGGTGCAGAACAGTTTAAGTCGTGCCGCACCCCTTCTCCTGACGGCACTCTGCGTCGCCCTGCCCGCCCGTCTCGGCCTCGTCATCATCGGCGGGGAAGGAGCGGTCGTGCTGGGCGGCGTTGCCGCCGCAGCCATGGCTCTGCCGCTCGCCGGCACCGCGCCTGTTTTCCTCACCCTCATTCTGATGGCAATCGCTGCCATGGTGGTCGGCGGCATCTGGATCGGCCTTGCCGGTTTCCTGCGCCATTACCGCGGCGTCAACGAAACCATCTCCTCGCTGCTGCTCTCCTATATCGCCATTGCCCTGATGAACCAGTTCGTCGAAGGGCTGCTGCGCGATCCTGCAAGCCTCAACAAGCCGTCGACCAGGCCGCTGCCGGCGGAATACATGCTCGGCAATATTCCCGGCATGGACGTGCATTGGGGTCTCGTGATCGGCATCCTCGCCTGCATGCTCTCCTGGATCGTGATCGAGGCGACGAGCTACGGGTTTGCCGCCCGCATCGCCGGCGGCAACGTGCGCGCCGCGCAGATCCAGGGACTGCCGGTCGGCAAGCTGATTGCCGGATTTACCGCGCTTGCCGGCAGCTTTGCCGGCCTGGCGGGCATGATCGAAGTGGCGGCGGTGCAGGGAAGTGCCAATGCCTCGCTTGCCGCCGGCTACGGCTATACCGGTATCCTCGTCGCCTTCCTCGCCAGGCACAATCCGCTGGCGATCATTCCGGTCGCGATCCTGCTCGGCGGCATCGACGCCTCGGGCGGCCTCATCCAGCGGCGCATGGGCCTGCCGGATGCGACGGTTCTGGTGCTGCAGGGGGCGCTCTTCATCGTCATTCTCTTCTGCGAAACCTTCTACGGCCGCTTCAAGATCTTCAATCCCGACCTCTGGAAAAGGAGCCTCTGATGGAGGAGACAGGCATCGGCATCTGGGGCGTGCCGCTGGCGATCTTCGCCGGCGCCATTCGCGTTTCCACCCCGTTCATCTTCGTCAGCCTCGGCGAGACGATCACCGAACGCTCCGGCCGCATCAATCTCGGCCTCGAAGGCACGCTGGTCTTCGGCGCCATGACGGCCTATGCGGTGGCCGTCATGACCGGCTCGCCGACCCTTGGCGTGCTGGCCGCAATGATGGCGGGCGCGATCTTCGGCCTCATCCACGGCTGGATCTGCAAGTTCCCCAAGGTCAACGACATCGCCATCGGCATCGCCATGATGCAGTTCGGTCTCGGCATGGCGTTCTTCCTCGGCAAATCCTTCATCCAGCCGGTCGCGCCGAAACTGCCCTCGATTGCGCTCGGCGGCTGGTCGAGCATTCCGCAGGTGCAGGCGGCGCTCAATATCAACGTACTGTTCTTCATCGGCGCGGCACTTGCCCTCTTCCTGTTCTGGGCCTTCAAGAACACCCGCATCGGCCTGATCCTGCGCGTCGTCGGCGACAGCACCGACGCGGCCCGGGCCATGGGCATCGACCCGGACCGAGTTCGCCTGCTGGCGACGGCAGTGGGCGGTTCGCTGGCGGCAATCGGCGGCGCCTACCTCTCGCTCTACTATCCGGGCTCATGGAACGAAGGCATCTCGTCAGGCCAGGGCCTGATGGCCGTGGCCCTCGTCATCTTCGCCCGCTGGAACCCGATCGGCTGCTTTCTCGCTGCCCTGCTTTTCGGCGGTGCCGGCGCGCTCGGCCCGGCGCTGCAATCGGTCGGCGTCACACAAGGCTACTACCTTTTTTACGCCGCGCCTTACGTGCTCACCCTCGTCATCCTGATCGCCACCTCCTCGCCCACCCGCTCGCTCGCCGGTGCGCCGGGTGCGCTGTCGCTCACGAAATAACGGAGCATCCCGATGAACGGACTTGGCGGTCTCAACAAATCCGAACACGGCATCGGTATCGGCCTGGTGCAGCTCCAACTGCCGGTGACCGTCACCAAAGTGGATCTGGCAAAACAGACGCAGGTGATCGTCGATCTGGTGGCCAAAGCGCGGCGCAACCAACCGGGCATGGACCTCGTGGTCTTTCCCGAATACGCGCTGCATGGCCTTTCCATGGACATCAATCCGGAGATCATGTGCACGCTCGACGGGCCGGAGGTCGCGGCCTTCAAGCAGGCCTGCAGGGACAACCGGATCTGGGGCTGCTTCTCGATCATGGAGCTGAACCCTGGCGGCATGCCCTACAACTCCGGCATCGTCATCGACGATCAGGGCGAGTTGAAGCTCTATTACCGCAAGATGCATCCCTGGATCCCCGTCGAGCCCTGGGAGCCCGGCGATCTTGGCATCCCTGTCATCGAGGGCCCGCGGGGCGCCAAGCTCGCGCTGATTGTCTGCCATGACGGCATGTTCCCGGAGATGGCGCGCGAATGCGCCTATAAGGGCGCCGAAATCATGATCCGCACCGCCGGCTACACGGCGCCGATCCGCGATGCCTGGCGCTTCACCAACCAGGCGAACGCCTTCTGCAATCTGATGATCACCGCGAATGTCTGCATGTGCGGCTCGGACGGCACGTTCGATTCCATGGGTGAAGGCATGATCTGCAATTTCGACGGCACGATCATCGCCCACGGCACCTCCGGCCGGCCCAACGAGATCATCACCGCCGAGGTGCGTCCCGACCTGGTGCGCGAGGCCCGGCTCGGCTGGGGCGTGGAGAACAATATCTACCAGTTCGGCCATCGCGGCTATGTCGCCGTCGCCGGCGGCGCCCAGGATGCGCCCTACACCTACATGCACGACCTGATCGCCGGCAAATACCGCCTGCCGTGGGAAGACGAGATAAAGGTCAAGGACGGCACGTCCTGCGGATTTGACAAGCCGATGCGCCGCTACGGCGAACCCCTCAAACCTGCCGCGGAATAGGAGAGAGAATGATGGACGCGATGGTCGAAACCAAAGGGCATTTTATCGACGCCGATCCGTATCCGTGGCCCTATAACGGCGCTCTGAGGCCTGATAATACCGCCCTCATCATCATCGACATGCAGACGGATTTCTGCGGCAAGGGCGGCTATGTCGACCACATGGGCTACGACCTGTCGCTGGTGCAGGCGCCGATCGAACCCATCAAACGTGTGCTTGCCGCCATGCGAGCCAAGGGTTACCACATCATCCATACCCGCGAGGGCCATCGCCCCGACCTCGCCGATCTGCCGGCCAACAAGCGCTGGCGCTCGCAGCGGATCGGGGCCGGCATCGGCGATCCCGGCCCCTGCGGCCGCATCCTGACGCGTGGCGAACCCGGCTGGGACATCATCCCCGAACTCTATCCGGTCGAAGGCGAGACGATCATCGACAAGCCCGGCAAGGGTTCGTTCTGCGCCACCGACCTCGAACTCATCCTCAACCAGAAGCGCATCGAGAACATTATCCTCACCGGAATCACCACCGATGTCTGCGTCTCGACGACGATGCGCGAGGCAAATGACCGCGGCTACGAATGCCTGCTGCTGGAAGACTGCTGTGGTGCGACCGACCACGGAAACCACCTCGCCGCGATCAAGATGGTGAAGATGCAGGGCGGCGTCTTCGGCTCGGTCTCCAATTCCGCGGCTCTAGTCGAGGCGCTGCCCTGATGCCGTCATTGCGTGCCCATGTCTTTCGCGTGCCAGCCGACGGCCCCGATGACGTTGCCGGCGTCGAGGCGCTCTTTGCCAGCGGCCTTCAGGCGAACAACGTCGTCGCCGTTCTCGGCAAGACGGAAGGCAACGGCTGCGTCAATGATTTTACCCGCGGTTATGCCACCCGCAGCTTCGAGACATTGTTCAGCAAATATGGCGTCGACGGCGTCTCGATCATCATGTCCGGCGGCACCGAGGGTGCGCTCTCGCCGCATTGGACGGTTTTTGCGCGTGAAACCGTAGAAACCCCGGGCGAACGGGCGCTG
This sequence comes from Rhizobium sp. PRIMUS64, assembly GCF_023006465.1. NCBI lineage: Bacteria > Pseudomonadati > Pseudomonadota > Alphaproteobacteria > Hyphomicrobiales > Rhizobiaceae > Rhizobium > Rhizobium sp. PRIMUS64. The sequence goes on from NZ_JALBGX010000006.1 coordinate 41,122, forward strand.
GCCATTGGTGTGTCGCGTACCCCCGCGCTGCCCCCCGAACATCTCGGGCGCCGGGAACAGATCCTGCTCGTTGCCGCAGGCGTGAAGTCCGCGATGAGGGATGCCGGCATCGATGATCCCGCCGATGTCCATTTCGTGCAGATCAAGTGTCCGCTGCTCACCTCGCGCCGGATTGCCGAGGCCGAGGCAGCAGGCAGGACGGTCGCAACCCACGACACGCTGAAATCCATGGGCCTCTCGCGCGGCGCTTCGGCTCTCGGCGTCGCCGTGGCACTCGGCGAGATAGATGCGACATCGATCGGCGATGCCGACATCTGCACACGTTTCGATCTCTTTTCCCGCTGCGCCTCAACCTCGTCCGGGGTCGAACTCACCGATCACGAAATCATCGTCCTCGGCATGAGCGCAAAATGGTCCGGTCCGATGTCGATCGACCACGCGGTCATGCGGGATGCGATCGACGCGCATTCCGTCAGGAAAGCCCGCGAACGCCTGCCGGAAAACAGCCGGCTGGCGGCGGTTCTCGCCAAGGCCGAGCCGGACCCGTCCGGCAGGATCGGCGGCAGGCGCCACACGATGCTCGATGACTCGGATATTGCAGGCACCCGCCATGCCCGTGCCTTCGTCGGCGGCGTTCTCGCCGGCATCTTCGGCATTACCGATCTCTATGTGTCCGGCGGCGCCGAACACCAGGGTCCGCCCGGCGGCGGTCCCGTCGCCATCATCGTCGAAAAGGAGCAATGAAGTGAGCACAGTCCGCGACACGCCCCTTCCGCAAGCCGGCAAGGCCGTCGGCATCGATACGCTCGGCATGACCATGCGCTTTGGCTCGTTCACCGCGCTCGACGACGTCTCGATCGCCGTTCCGGCAGGCTCTTTTCACGCGCTTCTCGGTGAAAACGGCGCCGGCAAGTCGACACTTGTCAAATGCATCATGGGCTTCTATCACGCGACGTCAGGCTCGCTGTCGGTCGACGGCCGCGAGGTGGCGGTGGCCTCACCCAAGGATGCCGCGGCCTATGGGCTCGGCATGGTCTACCAGCATTTCACACTGGTTCCCTCCCTGACCGGTGCGGAAAACCTGGTCATCAGCCGCACCGAAGTGCCCGCGGTGATCAACTGGGCCAGGGAACGCAAGGATCTGGCGGATTTCATGGAGCGCATGCCGTTCAAGATCCCGCTCGACAGGCCGGTGAGCGAGCTTGCCGCCGGCGAAAAGCAGAAGCTCGAAATCGTCAAGCAGCTCTATCTCGGCCGCTCCTTCCTCGTCCTCGACGAGCCGACTTCGGTGCTGACGCCCGCCGAAGCCGATGAGATGCTTGGCATCGTGCGCGGGATGACCGAGCGCGGCGAGCTCACCGTGCTGATGATTTCCCACAAGTTCCACGAGGTGACGAAGTTCGCTGATGCCGTTTCGATCCTGCGGCGCGGCAAGCTGGTCGGCACCGGTAAGGTCGGCGAGCTCTCCACCGCCGAGATGGCGGCGATGATGATCGGCGACGTCAAGCTCGCCGAGCTCGACAGCCGTCTGCCGGTGGCGGAAGCGGCCAAATCCGTGCTCACTGTAAGCCAGGTGAAAGCTCCGGATCGCTCCGGCCTGAAGACGATCGAGATCGACGCGCTTACAGTCCGCTCCGGCGAGATCGTCGGCATTGCCGGCATATCGGGCAACGGCCAGAAGGAGCTGACGGAAATACTCGCCGGCCAGCGCCCGACCGATAGCGGCCAAGTCATGGTCAATGGCGAGGCTTACGGCGCCACCCGCGACGAGACCCGCAAGAACAGGGTGCGTTTCATCCCCGAAGAACCGTTGCAGAATGCCTGTGCGCCGAAGATGACCGTGAGCGAGAACCTTGCGTTTCGCACCTTCGACTTGAAATCGGACGGCAAGGACGCAATCTGGCTGAACAAGGGCAGCATGAAGAAGCGTGCCTCGGCGCTGATCTCCGACTTCAAGGTCAAGACGGCCTCTTCCTCCTCGCCGATCGCAGCGCTTTCGGGCGGCAACGTGCAGCGTGCCGTGCTCGCCCGCGAACTGACCGGCGATGTCGATCTGTTGATCGTCTCGAACCCCTGTTTCGGTCTCGATTTCTCGGCCGTCGCCGAAATCCGCGCCCGCATCATGAAGGCACGCAATTTGGGCGCTGCCGTGCTGCTGCTTTCCGAGGACCTCGACGAACTGCTCGAGATGTCCGACCGCATCATGGTCATTTCGGAAGGCAAGCTGGTTTACGAGACACCGGCGCGCTCGGCCGATATTGGCGTGATCGGCGCCCACATGGCGGGGCATCATTGATGGCGAAGATCAAAGCTGAACCTTTCGCCTTTCCGGTGAAGCACGATGAGCTCGCCCTTATCGTCATTGACATGCAGCGTGATTTCGCCGAGCCCGGCGGCTTCGGCGCAAGCCTCGGCAATGATGTCAGCCGTATCACCAGGATCGTGCCTGATGTCAAACGCCTCATCCTGGGCTTCCGCAATGCCGGCCTGCCTGTGATCCATACGATGGAGTGCCACCGGCCGGACCTTTCTGACCTGCCGCCGGCCAAACGCGACCGTGGCAATCCATCCCTCAGGATCGGCGACGAAGGTCCGATGGGCCGCATCCTGATCTCAGGCGAACCCGGCACGGCAATCCTGCCGGAACTCGCTCCTGTGAAGGGTGAAGTCGTCATCGAAAAACCCGGCAAGGGCGCCTTCTACGCCACCGAACTTGGCACCGTGTTGCAAGAGAAGGGCATTCGTCAGCTGGTCTTTGCTGGTGTCACCACCGAAGTCTGCGTGCAGACGACGATGCGCGAAGCAAACGACCGCGGCTATGAATGCCTTCTCGCCGAGGAGGCGACGGAGAGCTACTTCCCCGAATTCAAAGCCGCAGCCATCGCCATGATCCGCGCCCAAGGCGCGATCGTCGGCTGGACCGCGCATGTCGACGACATTCTGGAAAGTATCGCCCATGCCTGAAACGACCCGCGAACGCCTGACGTCAGGCGGCTGGAAGGAGCTGGAATTCGGCCCCTTCCGCGATGCTGTCACCATTCACTGGATCCGCCCCTTCGAGGGTGATCAGCCGGGCGTGGCGCTGCTGAAATATGAGCCCGGCGCCTCCGTTCCCCGCCATCGCCACGAAGGGCTCGAGACCATCCTGGTGCTCGACGGCGTTCAATCCGACGAGACGGGCGATTACATCAGCGGCAGTTATATCGTCAATGCGCCGGGCAGCGAACACTCGGTCTGGAGTGATACCGGCTGTGTCGTCCTCATCCAGTGGGACCGGCCCGTGAAAATACTCGAAGACGAAATTGCCTGAACCCCGCCGGCCTTGGAGGTCTGCCCGACGATCCGGAAGGACATGAATTTCACAGCAGCATCGAGGCCCCGCGATCGATATAGGTGTCCAGGAATTGTTCGAGGCGGGGGTTTCTCGGCCGTTTGAAGACGTCCTGCGGCGGTCCGGTGAACAGCACCTTGCCGTGGTCGAGAAAGATGATCTGCTGGCCGACCGTCGCGGCAAATCCGATCTCGTGGGAGACGACGACCATCGTCATGCCCTCGGCGGCAAGATCGCGCATGACGTTCAGCACTTCGCCGGTCAGCTCGGGATCGAGTGACGAGGTCGGCTCGTCAAACAGCATGATCTTCGGGTTGAGGGCAAGCGCCCGGGCGATAGCGACACGCTGTTGTTGCCCTCCCGAGAGCTGCGATGGATAGTGCCCCGCCCTGCCCTCCAGGCCGACCTTGACGAGCTGGGCCATGGCCCGCTCCTCCGCATCCCTACGGCTCATCTTGTGAACCGTCTTCAGCGCCTCGCTGACATTGCCGAGCGCCGTCATATGCGGCCAGAGATTGAACTGCTGAAAAACCATCCCGATCTGCGATCGAATCTGCCGGTTCACAGCAGTCGGCACCCGCTCACGGACACCCTTGGCGTTTTCTGCAAAGCCAAGCACCTCGCCGTTGACGGCAATCGTCCCCTTCGTCGATTCCTCCAGAAACGCCATGCAGCGCAGCAGCGTACTCTTGCCGGATCCCGACGGGCCGATGACGCAAGAGACTTGTCCCTGCTCGATTTCGAGGTCGATGCCGTGCAGCACGGTGGAGCCGCCGAACGTCTTGACGAGATTTTTGACTGCGATCGCAGGAACGCTCATATGTTGAAAAACCTGAATCTGGTGAGTTTCGTTTCGGCGAGATGGCCGAGCCAGCCGGTGATTTCGACCAGTACCCAATAAAATAGCGCAAGGACGAAGAGCGCCTCGACGAAAGCATATTGCTGCGAGCCGATGGCGCTGAGTGTCGCCGTCAACTCCGGCACGGTGATAATGGACAGAACGGCCGTCTCCTTCATGAGGATGATCGTCATGTTGACCGAAGGTGGCAACACCAGCATGGTCATCTCCGGCAGCAATATGCGCCGGATGATCTGCCCTTGTGTCAGGCCAACGCACAGGCCGGCCTCGATATGTCCCTTCGGGACGGCGGCAAAGCCCGAGCGGAATATCTCACTGAAATAAGCCGCGCCGTAGATGGAAAGGCCGACGATGCCGGCCGGGATCGGATCGAGCGACAATCCGACGAAGGGGCCGCCATAGTAGACGAGGAAGATCTGAATCAGAAAGGGCGTGCCGCGCAGCACTGCGATGACAAGGCCGAACGCTCTGTCCAACAGCACGCCGCCAAAACGTCGCGCGACTGCGACAAGGAAACCCAGTACGGCAGCGGCAAGAGTGGTGACGATCCAGATGAGGATGGTGACCCACGCACCGTGGAGAATCTCCGGCAAGTTGCTGAAAATCACATTGGTATCGAAGGTCATAGCGGCACTCCTGGCAGGGAGCGTTCGATCAGGCCGCCCGCAAGGGCAACGATCCAATTGATGACGAGATAGATCAGGCCTGCGGAAGCAAAAATCTCGAGCGGCAGGAAGGTGCTGCCGGCAAGGTCCTGAGCCATGCGTGTCAGCTCGACGATTCCGACGACGGAGACGAGCGAAGACGCCTTCAGAATAAGGATCGCTTCATTGACGAGCGCCGGGAAAGTCAGGCGCAGGGCGATCGGCGCCCTGATGCGGCGGAAGATCTGAATGGGAGTCATGCCGACCATTTCGGCAGATTCGACCAGGCCCAGGGGAACGCTGGAAAAACCACCGCGCAGATTTTCAGCCTGATAGGCGGCAGTACACAAGGACAGGCCAACGACGGCCGCAACGATGCTCGGCACGTTGATGCCGATCACCGGCAGCAGATTGTAGATCAGCAACAGCTGGACCAGCAACGGTGCACCACGAAAGAAACTGATGAAAATCTGCGCCGGCAACACAAAAAGCCGTTGCCGTGAGAGCAGCATGGCTGAAATGACGATCGCGATCGCAAAGCCGATCAGGATGGAGACCACACTGATCGTCACCGTGTAGATCGAGGCTTGCAGAAGCAGTTCGAATAGCTTGATGGACATGGGCGGTGCTTGCCTGGGCGCTGCGGCCGTGAACTTTGATCCCACGGCGGATTGCGCCCCGACTGATGGCGGGGCGCGTTCGTTTCACCGGCGGCTAATCAGAATGCCGGATCCTTGACAGCATCAGGCGTATCGAAAGACGCACCAAACCACTTCTTTTGCAGCTCTGCCATACGTCCGTCTGCCTTGATCTTGAGCATCGCGGCATCGATCGCATCCATCAGGGGCGCATGATCGGCATCCTTGAGACCGATGAAGCCGAAATAGGACTTCTTGCCGAATGGCGGCAGGACGACTTCGAACGTACCTTTTCGCTGGCTAGCGACGAAGGCGATATTCGGCAGCGAGTTGGCAACGCCGGCAATGCGGCCGGCGGCGAGATCGGCGTAGGATTCGGTAAAGGCTGGATATTCGCGCACGTCGACTTTGGTCGGCAGCGTGCCGGAGAATTCCTTCAGCTGGTCGAGCTGGGCAGTTGCTTTGCCGACACCGATCGTCTTGCCGGCAATATCTTCCGGCTTGCTGATCGTCGTGTCGCCAGCCTTCTTCAGAATGGCGATCGTCGCTTCGGCGATCGGCGGCGTGAAGCGATAGCGCTCCATGCGCTTCTTGGTGATCGTTGCAGGACCTGCGACGACATCGAACTTGCCGGCCTCGAGCGCGGGGAAGACGCCGTCCCAAGGAAGCGCTATCCACTCGATCTTGACGCCGAGTTCCTTGCCGATCTCGGCAAAGAGGTCGACGTTCAAGCCGGTATGTTCACCGGCATCGATATAGTCGAACGGTGCGAAAGCCGTTTCGGTGCCAACCTTGAGGGTGCCGGCTGCCTTGACGGCGGCCAGCGTGTCGGCTGCATGGGCGGAAACGGCTGCTCCGAACAGGAACGCAGCGCCGACCAGACCCTTCAGCAGTGAATTTGCCTTCATGATCATCTCTCCAGTTTTATTCCCCCGGCGGAGGAGTTTTGGTTCCCGACTTCGATTTCCTCTGCGCGGATTTCTATGCTCCGCTTTTGACTATACAAATAGATATAGGCTGGCCTAGAGTGTCAATGTAAAAGACGAGGAACGCAAAATTTGTGCCGGGTGGCGTCGATCTCGCTGGCATGACCGTTCCGGAACTTATGATCGTTGACGCCGGATGAGGTGCGGGCTTGGTGTCGATTTATCAACGTATTTTCACCGATGTCGAGACGAAGATCATCAGCGGTGATTGGCGGCCCGGTGACCGTATTCCCGTCGAACACGAACTCGCGGCGAAATATCGGTGCTCGCGGATGACCGTCAGCAAGGCGCTGTCGGCGCTCGCCGAGCGCGGCATGATCGTCAGACGGCGCAAGACAGGTTCGTTTGTCGCATCGCCCCAGATCGACCGCACGGTGATGGATATCCAGGATATCAGCACCGAAGCGGAACTGGCCGGGCACGAACACCGCTTCGAAATCCTCGCCCGCAAGATCGAGCGCCTTGGAGAGGCGGAGGCACAGCAGCTGTCCGAGCCCGCCGATGCAGAAGTCCTCAGGCTTCAGTGCCTGCATATCGTCGACGGCAGACCGAATGCCATCGAGCGGCGGATCATCATGCTCGATGCTGTCCCACGGGCGAGAGAGGAGAGTTTTGCTTCAATTCCGCCCGGCAAATGGCTGCTTGACGAGGTTCCCTGGTCCAAGGCCAAACATGTCATTCGCGCCGTCTCGGCCGACACCACGACAGCGCGGATCCTGCAGACGGAACGTGGCGAGGCCTGCCTTAGCCTCATTCGCCAGACCTGGCAGAACGGACGCACGGTGACCTATGTCGAGTTTACCCATCCGGGCGACCGGTTCCAGTTTGCGGGGACGTTTCATCCGGCAGCAAATTGAGTTCGACGCAAATCACGAGAGGTTCTGCAAGTGACCGATGAGCGCCTCAAGGCGATACCGCTGAAAAGTTTGCAGGCGTTCGAGGCGGTGGGGCGCTGCGGCGGCGTGACGGCCGCGGCACTGGAGCTGAGGGTTTCGCCGGGGGCCATCAGCCAGCAGATTCGCAAGATCGAAAGCTTTCTTGGAATTTCGCTTCTGGAGCGCAGCGGGCGAACCGTCGAGCTGACCGCCTGGGGCCGGCTCTACCATCAGGAGATATCGAAGGGGTTCGAGCAATTTGCGCTCGCTCAGCAACTGTTGGAAAAGGCGCGCAACGAGACGGCACTGGTGCTCAGTGCGCTTTCCTCCGTCGTCAACAAATGGATCGGCAGGCGCATCTTCGACTGGCAGGCGCTTCATCCCGAAGTTCCAGTGAGGATTATCGGACGCGACAAAGAGCCCCGGATCGGTTTCGACGATGTCGATTTCCGCGTCAGCTACGGATCGGACGTCCTCCAGCACGAACATTATACCGAACTGTTCCGCGATTGGGTCGTTCCGGCCTGCTCGCCGGCGCTGATGCAGGATCGCGCACATACGGCGCGCGATCTTTTCGAACAACCCCTCCTCCATGTCGAGTGGGAACGACACTTCACCCGCTACCCCAGCTGGGCGGAGTTTGCCGCCAAGGCCGGCGTCGCGTTCGATGTGTCGACGCCCGGCCTTTCCTTCACTTTGTCGAGCAGTGCAATTGACGCAGCCGTCAACAAGCGCGGCGTCGTGCTTGCACAAATGTCGATGATATCAGATGAGCTTGAGGCGCAAACGCTCGTCATTCCGGTGGACATGCGCATTGCACTGCGTGAAAGCTATTTTCTCGCCTGGGATCGTGCTGCCTTGCAGAAGCCCCATGGGCGCGAATTCCGCGATTGGCTCATTGCTATTTCCCGTCAGCAGGCTTCGGCATCGGCTCCTGCTGCATAATTTCTCAAATCGGAATCGATTCGAGAAATTATGCATCGATTCAAAAATGTTACAGCGTCCTTTGCGCGTCAGAAAAGACGCGCGGCGCTGTAAGTCAACACTTTAGAAAAACTAAAACGGAACTCAGCTACGCGATATTGATGAAAATTTGCGCCTGGCGATAATTTGCGCTGTCGCCGTCAAGGGGACGGCGTGGCGGACAATGGCAGGAGAACTCAATGGCGCGGACCGACAAGATGAAACTCGGGACTTTCGTCTATACGTTCGGCTTTCATCCGGCCTCCTGGCTGCATCCGGCAAGCGACGTCAATGGCGCCAACGACTTCGCTCATCTGCTCGATGTCGCCAAGCGATCCGAGGCGGCCAAATTCGATTTTATGTTCATGGCGGATTCTCCTGCCGCCGCCGTCGGCGATCCAAATGCGCTTGCCCGAATTCCGACCAAGATGAACCGCTTCGAACCCCTCTCGCTGCTCTCGGCTCTGGCGGTCACCACCAACGATCTCGGTCTCGTGGCGACGGTCTCAACGAGTTATTACGAGCCATACAATGTCGCGCGTCTGTTCGCCTCCATCGACCATCTGAGCAAGGGGCGTGTCTGCTGGAATGTCGTCACTTCCGATCACGACGAAACCGGCTACAATTTCAACCGCGAGGGGCTCGACCCGCATGCGCTGCGCTACGAGCGCGGCAACGAATTCGTCGATGTCGTGTTCGGCCTCTGGGACAGCTTCGAGGATGGCGCACTGCTTCTCGACCGTGAAAACGGTGTCTACTATGACAAAGACAAGCACCATACGCTCAACCACAAAGGCAAGCACTTCCAGGTTCGCGGGCCCCTCAACATCGCGCGAACGCCCCAGGGTCGCCCCGTCATCGCGCAGGCGGGCGGTTCGGAACCCGGAATGGACATGGCGGCACGCACGGCGGAGATCGTCTTCAGCCTCGCATCGAATATCGACCGAAACCGTGCCTTCTACGACAACGTCAAGCGCCGGATGCCGGCCCATGGACGCGATCCGGACGACCTGAAAATCATGCCGGGTATCGTGATCAACGTCGGTGAAACTGAAGCCGAGGCAAAGGCGAAGGTCGACTATCTGATCGATAAGATGCATCCGGATGTCGGCCTGCTGATGCTCTCCGAATTTCTGGAGGCGGACCTGCGCGACGTGGCGCTCGACAAGCCTTTCCCCATGGATCGGCTGCCGGCGGCGCCAAAGGGATCACGCGCTCTGTTCGACGAACTGGTCGATTTCGTGAAAAGCGGCCACACCGTCGGCGAACTCATCCGGCACTATGCCGAGAAGCATACCGGAAATGGCATCACAGGGACGCCGTCCCAGATTGCCGACTTCATGGAGGAATGGTTTGAGACGCGCGCCGCCGACGGCTTCATCCTGATGTTCCCCACCTTGCCGTCCAGTCTCGACGACTTCGTGCGGATGGTCCTGCCCGAGCTTCGGCGCCGCGGGCTATTCCGTGAGGATTACGAGGGCAAGACCCTGCGTGAAAACCTCGGTCTTTCAAGGCCTGTAAACCGCTTTGCCAAAACGAAAGAGCCAGCCCGATGAGTGCCGAGCCTTTGATCAGCGAGGCGGACTTCAAGTTTTCGATGCGTCATCTGGCGGGTGCGGTCAGTGTGATTACGGTCGGCGACGGTAAAGACCGCACCGGCTTCACCGCAACGTCGGTCTCCTCGCTTTCGGCGGAGTTGCCTTCCGTCATCGTCAGTGTCAACCGAGCGTCTTCCTCATGGCCGGCGCTGCAGCAATACGGCTGCTTTTGTGTCAACGTGCTCGCTGCCGACCAGCAGCAGGTGGCGCAATCCTTTGCCGGTCTTGACGGGCGAAAGGGCGCCGAACGCTACGGCAACGCCGGATGGTATCGCCTCAAGACCGGTGCGGCGGTCCTTGAAAATGCCCTGACGGTCCTGGACTGCAAGCTCGAAACCGCATTCCACTACAATTCCCATGCGATTTTGGTCGGACATGTCTGCGCGATTGAAATTCGGCAGGGCATAGGACCGCTGCTTTACTGGCGCGGTGGTTATCACCAACTTCCGGCGGAGGTTGATCGCGGCCTAGCGAAGGCGCTCGGACAATAGCCCAATCGACGCGACATCCGCATTGGCAAAGGCAAGTCTGAGGTAGCGCTCCTGCCCTTCCCCGAAATAGGCCCCGGGCAAACAAACAATGCCGGATTCCTTGGCGAGTTTTTCGGCAACCTCTGAAGACGATCGATCAGCGTAGGGATGGCGGACAAAGGCAAAATAGGCGCCGATCGCGGCGATCTCCCAATCCGGCAACCCGGAAAAGACCAGCCTCAACGCATCCGCGCGGCGAGTGATCTCCAACTGGTTACCGGCTCGCCACTCGGCGAGCGCCGGGATCGCCGAAGCAACGGCGATCTGAGCCGAACGCGGCGCGCAGATCTGCATATTGTCCATCACCTTGGCGATCTCGGCGATGAGTTTGGGGCCTGCCGTGATTGCACCCAGTCTGTGACCGGGAATGCAGAAGGATTTCGAGAAGCTGTAGAGAAGAACGAGCGTGTCCTCCCAACCCGGCTCGGACAGAAGAGAGTGCGGCGGCCCGTAATCCTCGCCAAGAAAATCCCGATAGGTTTCATCGAGGATCAGCCAGGCGCCGTATTTCCGGCAGAGCACAAAAAGCTTGTGAAGCAGGCTGGGTGGATACACGGCTCCGGTGGGATTGTTGGGCGTCACGACGGCAAGTATCTTCGCGCCGGCCGCAAGTGCAGCCTCGGCCGAACTCAGATCGGGAAGAAAGCCGGCGGCGGCGTCGCAATCGACCCATCGACGCCCGATCCCCAGCATCGACAGCGTCGTATCGTGATTGAAATAGAAGGGATTGGTCAGTGCTACGGTATCGCCGGCGCCCGCAAGCGCGATCGCTGCGCACATGAACGCCTGATTGCAGCCGGCGGTAATGTGGATATTACCGGCGGAAAGGTCGGCGCCATAAAGCTCGGCAACGTGAGCCGCGTAGGTCTTGCGCAACAGAGGTTCGCCCTCGATCGGCCCGTATCCCGTCATCGCCTGTTGTCCGGCCGCCTCGGCAAGAAGCCGAAGCATCTCCGGATGCGCGGGATAGCCGGGCACGGCTTGCGACAAATCGATGAGCGGCCCTTTTTCTCCTTTGTATTCGCGGCTCCAGGCGACGACGGAAGGAATGGGCGGGGCAGAGAGGCGGGCAACGAGCGAGTTGGGTTTTGCAGCGATCATGTCGATTTCTCTTTGATACCGATTGCTACAACGATACCAATTGTTTTCTCAACCTCTTTGTCTGACGAGACGGACCTGAAGCGGAGATGCATGCGCATGGTGTGGGACAAAACGCGGCTCGAACAGCTGCGCGCAGAATTTGCAGACGCCAATGGCGGCGAGATATTCGATGAGAAGTTTCGCAAAGTGGCGGAGAAGATCATCTCCAAGAGCGGCACGAGACTGGCGCCATACGCCGGAGTGCCGACCTTCCTCAGCGCACCCTACATGCAGGTCGCAGCCGAGGATCCGGATTTCGGCAATCTCCAGGTTGCAATCACCGGGATCCCCATGGACCTTGGCGTCACCAATCGTCCAGGCTCGCGTTTCGGACCGAGAGCACTTCGCGCCATCGAAAGGATCGGCCCCTACAATCACGTCCTTGCCACGGCGCCGGTCTTCGATCTTCGGGTCGCCGATATCGGCGACATATCGTTCCAAAGCCGTTACCGGCTGGAACTCAGCCATGACGACATCGAAAAGCGCATCGGCCAGATCGTCGATGCCGGCGTTGCCCCGCTTTCCGTTGGAGGCGATCATTCCATCAGCCACCCGATTTTGAAGGCCATCGGTCGGCAGCAACCGGTCGGCCTCATTCATATTGATGCCCACTGCGATACAAGCGGCGCTTTTGATCAGACGAAGTTTCATCACGGCGGGCCGTTCCGCAATGCCGTGCTGGACGGCGTGCTCGATCCGACACGGACAATCCAGATTGGCATCCGTGGTTCGGCGGAATATTTGTGGGAATTCTCCTATGCGTCGGGAATGACCGTGATCCACGCAGAGGACATCAGCGGAATGGGGATTGCGGCCGTGGTTGCCAAGGCAAAATCCATCGTCGGCGACGGCCCGACCTATCTTTCCTTCGATGTCGACAGCCTCGATCCGAGCTTTGCGCCCGGCACGGGCACGCCCGAGGTCGGGGGATTGACCACGCGTGAAGTTCTTGAACTGATACGCGGGCTGAAAGGGATAAACCTGGTGGGTGGTGACGTCGTCGAAGTTGCCCCGCAATATGACGCAACGACCAACACAGCGCACGCTGCAGCACAGGTGCTCTTTGAAATCCTGAGCCTCATGGTGTTTAGTCCGTCGATCGGCAAACGCTAAGGCCGACCTCTCGGTCATCTCCATGTCATTCGTGGCGATGAGCAGTATTGCTGTGGAGGCTGTATCGTCACACCAGGCTCTAGCCAAACTCGCTCAAAAATTCTTCGGTCTTCATGAGCTCGAGCTGCACGGAAAACCGATCATGCAGAAGTTCCAGTGACGCGTCATGCGTATCGTCGGCGCCGCTGCAGACGGCGTCCTTCAGCACGATGACACGATAGGCGAGATCGATTGCGCCGAGCGTCGTGGCCAGCACGCATACATCCGTTTCACCACCCGTTATAATAAGGGTATCGACCCGCTCCGATTGAAGGATCGGATGCAGGCGGCCGTCAATCCAGGGGGAATAGGTGCGCTTGTCGAAGTGCCTTGCCGGTGGAACCAACGACGCCAGCGATGGGGCGAGATCGATGAATCCGCGCGGAAGATGCTCACCCGTCATCATCCACCATTTCTGGTAATAATCCCGCCATTTCCCCGGCATGTCGTCGGCATGCTCGGGTGGCAGGAAGCGGGTAAAGATCGTTCGCGACGAGTGCCGCCCGGCCAGCTCTTCGATCTGGGGAGAGATCCGTGCCATCCAGGGAACGTGCCACGGCGTGTCTTCGGCAAACATCCGCTGCATATCGACGCAAAGGTGCCGCCACTCCCCGACCTCGCCCATCACATCCTCCACTCGGTCTTCGGGCGTCAACCGCCGCGCGCGGCGAAAGTTCCTGGCGGAAGATCAAAAGCCTCTCAGGCGACAGCACTCTCAGCTGTCCGGAAACTATCAAGGTCGCGAAGAGGAACCGGTTTGGAGAAGAAGTAGCCTTGGAGGTCGGTGCAGCCGAGGGCAGCCAGAAAGTCGCGTTGATATTCGGTTTCGACCCCTTCAGCCGTCGTCGAGATACCGAGGTTGCGGCTAAGCGCGACGATGGCGCCAATGATGGCCGCCCCGTTGGCTTTCGTGCCGAGCTGTGAGACGAACGAACGATCAATCTTGATGCGGTCGATATCGAAGCGTAGCAGATGGCTGAGACATGAAAAGCCGGTTCCGAAATCATCGAGCGAAATCTGAACACCTTGGCTGCGCAGCGACTTCAGCACCGTATAGACGTCCGAGTTATCCTCGATGAGCGAGGACTCGGTGAGCTCGAGCTCGAGCCGGGACGGCGGCAGGCCGCTCTCCTGGAGCACGGCGAATACTTCCTCGGCAAAATTTGGTCTTCTCAACTGGGCGGGAGACACGTTGACCGCAACAAATGTGTTTTCAGGCCATTTGCAGGCGGCTCTACAGGCTTCGCGCAATACCCAGAAACCGAGAGCGTCGATGAGGCCGCCCTCCTCGGCGACAGGGATGAAGCTGGCAGGCGTCAATAGTCCGCGCTGACTGTGACGCCAACGCACGAGAGCCTCCGCGCCCGACGCCGAGTATCCGCCGCCCTCGGCGCGATGTACCGTTTGGTAGTAAACTTCGAGCGATCCGAAGTCCGGCTTGTTCGCAATCGGGTCGGATTGTGGACCGTCAGCGGATGAGGCCGTGCCTTTGGCCAAAACTTCCCGCAATTCGTTCTTGAGTATGTCGCGCGCATTCCTGCCGCCGTCCATGGACGGTGAATAGACGCGCCATTGGCCTCTGCCGCCCATCTTTGCTTCGTACAGCGCGACGTCGGCGTAGCGCATGATGTCATCGGCATTCCGTCCGGCGTCCGGCACGACGGTCACGCCGATCGAGCCGCCGACCCGTGCGACCGCCTCGCCCCTCAGAAGCGGGAAGGGCTTGCCAAGTTCGGCAACGATCGCGTCGCATATTACAGGCAAAACCTGATCATGATCTTTGATGTCCCGAAGAAGCAGGGCGAATTCGTCCCCTCCGAGCCGGGCAAGCGTGTCGCCCGGACGAAGCAGGGAGTGGATCCGCTCCGCAGCCATCCTGATGAGTTCATCGCCGGCGGCATGGCCGAACGTGTCGTTCACGGCCTTGAAGCGGTCGAGATCGAGAAGCGCGACTGCCGAGCGCTCGGCCGAATTCTTCGTCTCGGCCAGGCACTCGTCGAACCTCATCGCGAACAAAGCGCGGTTGGGAAGGCTCGTGAGCACGTCATGCAAGGCAAGCTGTCTTGCATGCAGCTCGCTTTTTCTCAACTCGCCGAGGCTGCTTCGCAGGCGCACCAGCAAAACCGAGAACAGGATCGCGATCACCAGGGCGGCAATCGAAAGCGCCGGCATCAATCGGCCGATCACTCTCGAGCCTGGAAGATCGGGCCGCCATACGATGAAGCCGATCGGTTCGCCATTTGCCGTGGCGTCGATCTGGAAGGCAACCTCGTTTTCGTCTGCATCGGCTGTGCGCGCGAAGCGCGCGCCGTTGAGGCCCTGTTGCCGGCTCAATTCGTCCAGCGCCGCACCATCGATAAACCGCACGACGATCAGGAATTGCCGCATCGTCTGCCGTTGCCCCTCTTCGGGATCGTTGATGGCGACGACGCCGACGATCGTCGGCCGACCTTCCAGCCGCATTAGATTGGCCAACGCAGTGTTGGAGCGTCCTGGGCTCGCATGGCGGCTTTCCATCGAGGACGGCGTTCTTTCGTTGGAAACCGCGCCTGGTCTCACCCCGAGGCGGGCATCCTGAAGCAGAGGCAAAAAGAGAGGCTTCATCCAGCGATAACGCTTTTCCGTTTGGGCGTCCGCCAGCATCAGCAGTTGAGCCTTCTCGTCGACGACAAAGGCCTGATCGTAGCCGAAGGCGGACATTGCGGTCTGGCTGATCGCACTCCCGGCGGCCGCTGTCAGAACGGCATCGAGGCTAGAGGAACCTCCGCTTGACCGGGCAGCCGGATAAACACGTGTGAGGTAGCCGTTGCCGAACTGGCCGATGACATGGGCGACTTGATCGACCTGTTCCCGCAGGCGGGCATTCACAAGCTGGCGCTGTCGATCAAGGGCGGCAGCATCGCTTTCGGTCCCTGCCCAGAGCGCCGAGAGTACAACAAGTCCGATCGCTCCAAGCCCGCTGACGGCAATCAGAAACAGAATTCTTCCCGAAGCAATCCAGGATTGCTGAAACGTCTTGGAGCTGGAAGGAAGAACGATCTGCAAGCCTAGACCCCTGAACACCACGACACGGGCGCATTGGCAGACGCTAACAAAGAAGCGTTCACGTAGAATTAAAGGCTGCGGCGCACTATGGGGCGAGATCGACTATGCCCCGAGGAGCTCCCGACGATGTTGCGCATATCCATTCAGACTATATTGCGCGGAGCGCTG
Source organism: Rhizobium sp. PRIMUS64 (assembly GCF_023006465.1). Classification (NCBI taxonomy): domain Bacteria; kingdom Pseudomonadati; phylum Pseudomonadota; class Alphaproteobacteria; order Hyphomicrobiales; family Rhizobiaceae; genus Rhizobium; species Rhizobium sp. PRIMUS64. Next base: position 57,051 of record NZ_JALBGX010000006.1, read on the forward strand.
ATGGCGGGCGGGATGGGTATTTTTTTGGCCGCGACCTCGCCGCTTGAGGTGGCTGCGCAAGATCGCATGCCAATGAGAATTGCCGTCGAAGGTGCATTTCCGCCCTTCAACTATCTCGATGCAAATAACAAACTTCAGGGCTTCGACATCGATATTGCCAATGCGCTGTGCGAGGTTGGCAAGTTCGAATGCCAATTTATCATCGAGAAGTGGGACGACATTATCCCCGATCTCGTTGCCGACAAATACGACGCGATCATCTCATCCATGTCGATGAGCCTTGAGCGGCGTCAAAAGGTTGCCTTCACTGAAAAATACTACAACAGCCCGTCTGTGTTCATCGCCCGGAAGGATTCGTCGATCAGCGATGTCAGCCCCGCCGCCCTCAACGATAAAATTCTTGGGGTGACATCGTCGACAGCGCAGGAATCCTATGCCAACCATCTTTATCCGGAAATGAAAAAGAAGGTGTTTCGGTCTTCGCCCGAATTGTACAAGGGTCTGGCGGACGGGAGCGTCGACATTATCCTCGAGGATAAACTCGCCATCTACGACTGGATTGCCAACACCAAGGCAGGAAGCTGCTGCGAGTTCAAAGGACCGGATCTGGTCGACATCACATACTTCGGTGAGGGTGCCGGCATCGCGCTGCGCCTCGATGACAAGGAGCGTCTTGCGCGCCTGAACGAAGCGTTGAAGAGCATCAAGGCGGACGGGACCTACGACATGATCAACGCAAAATATTTCCCGTTCAGCATCCAGTAGTTCGTCAATCAAATCGTTGTGCGATGCAGAATGGCCGGCTTTCCGCCGGCCATTCCTATCAGGTAAAGTCCTCAGTCGTAGTCGCTAGAGCATTTCCGTTTTTCTTCGAATCACGGAAATGCTCTATCCCTTTGTTTTCTCGCAATTCCGGACGCAAAACCGCTACGCGCTTTTGCTGGAATTGCTCTAGGCGGCTTTCGCGACCTCTCCGTGCGGATCGAGGACATATTTCGTCGCCGCTCCCTGGTCGAAGCTCTCATATCCATTGGCGGCATCGTCGAGCGGAATGACCTTGGCGTTGACGATATCGGCAATTGGCAGCCGGTCGTGGAGGATCGCCTGCATGAGCTGACGATTATATTTGATCACCGGAGTCTGGCCGGTGTGGAAGGACTGCGCCTTGGCCCATCCGAGGCCGAAGCGGAGCGACAGATTGCCGTGTTTGGCGGCGTTGTCGACGGCGCCCGGATCCTCGGTAACGTAGAGGCCGGGAATGCCGATCGAACCCGCGGCACGGGTAATCTCCATCATCTGATTGAGCACGATCGCCGGCTGTTCGCCGCCCGAGTGGCCGCGTGCCTCGAAGCCGACCGCATCGATGGCGCTGTCCACCTCATTGGTGCCGACGACCTGCGCGATCATGTCGCCGAGACGGTCGCTCTTCGACAGGTCGATCGGTTCGAAACCGACCTTCGCCGCATGCGCCAGACGATCCTTGTTGAAATCACCGATCATCACGACAGCAGCGCCGAGAATGCGAGCCGAAGCCGCAGCCGCAAGGCCGACAGGGCCGGCACCGGCGACATAGACGGTCGAGCCGACCCCAACACCTGCACGCACTGCGCCATGGAAGCCGGTGGGCAGAATGTCGGAGAGCATGGTGAGATCACGGATCTTCGCCATTGCCCTATCCCGATCGGGGATTTTCAGCAGGTTGAAATCTGCGTAGGGAATGGTGACATAGCGCGCCTGTCCGCCGATCCAGCCACCCATGTCGACATAGCCATAGGCACCGCCGGCGCGGGCCGGGTTTACCGTCAGGCAGACGCCGGTATCCTGGGATTTGCAGCAGCGGCAGCGGCCGCAGGCGACATTGAACGGCACCGAGACGATATCGCCGATATCGAGCATTTCGACGTCGACGCCTTTCTCGATGATCTCGCCGGTGATTTCATGACCGAGGACCAGGCCCGGCATCGCCGTCGTGCGGCCGCGGACCATATGCTGGTCGGAGCCGCAGATGTTGGTCGATATCACCTTCAGAATGACGCCGTGTTCGATGCGGCGGCCATCGGGCGCTTCCAGCTTCGGGTCGTCGATGTCGCGAACTTCGACCTTGCCCGGCCGGAGATAGACGACGCCTCTATTTTTGCTCATGAATTCCTCCCACTTGTTTGAATGCCTCGATCTGCAACCGATGCAGTCGATGGCAACCTTCCCTCCGGCCTGCCTCCTCTGCAGCCCGGTCCACAACACAAGATACCGCCGCATCGGGCGATATTCGATTTGCAAAAGGGACAGATTGGATGGAGAAGAGGAGTGAACGCCATGGTTTTCGCCTGTCGTTCCGCTCGTGATCATCTGCCGCAATCCGTCGATTTGCTATGCCAAGAGCTGGTTTCCGGCTCCAGAATCTCCTTTCGATCCATCTCGATATCTTTCCGGATGTCTATCCGGCGATTTCCTTGAGGATTTCAGTTCTTCTACCGCTGCGGGGCAGCGCCGGCGTCAGGCCAGCGTCCCAATGGTCCATTTCGCCAGTTTGCGAGATAGCGCCTTGAACACCACAAGCAAACCATGCCTGACGTAAAACAGCGATCAAGAAAACGACATGGGCGCAACTCAAAGACGACAGTCGGCAAAGTCGCAACAGCGCTGCGTAGCGGAAATAATTGATCCCGCGAATACGGCGGTTTTCCGGATCGTCCGGGAAGATTTGATCGCCGCCTAAAGGCTTTAGGCGCGATGCGGTCGCCGGCTGCGGCTGACGTCGATTGCAGTGTGCCAGAATACGGCGCCGAGGATGATCGCGCCGCCGAAAAAGGTGGCAACGGGCGGCTCTTCGGAAAACAGCAGCCAGACCCAGAGGGGCGTGAGCACGATTTCCATCGTGCCGATCAGCGCCGCTTCCGCCGGCGGCATTCGTTTCGCCCCGGCAAGGAAGAGCACCAGCGCCAGGGAGAAATTGGTCGCGCCGAAGGCGGCAAGGACGATCCAGTTGTGCAAGTCGAGCGAGCCGACCGAACCGAACGGCGCGAAGAGTGCGAGTGTCAGGAAAGCGCTGACCACGGTCGGCGGCAGGCTTGGCACGTCGGGACTGATGCGCGGAATGATGATGACGAGCGCGAAGGACGCGGTCATGCCGAGCGCCAGCAGGTCACCCCAACCGGTGCCGCCGCCGATCGACGAGGCGACGATGACCGCAACGCCGAAGAGCGAGATGCCGCCGGCAATCAGCGTCCGCCTGGAGACCCTCTCTCTGAGGATGACCCAGCCGAGCAACGCTGCGATAAAGGGCGCGGTCGCATAGATCATCGTCACATTGGCGACGGTGGTCATGTAAAGCGCCCCGATGAAGCATATCTGACTGAAGGTCTGGCATGCGATCATGGCAAGACCGGACGGATGGAAGACGGATCGCCATTGCTGCCGCGAGATGCCCCCTTCGAGGAAAAGGCAGGGGATCAGCAGAAACAGGCCGCCGAACAACGACCGCCAGGCGATCGCCGTCCATACGTCGGTCGTCAGGAGCCGCGAATAGACGCCGCTCGCGCTCCAGGCAAGCGTCGCGGCAATGATGAGAAGCACACCCTTCTCGTGCTCGCTGCCTGCGAGGCGTCTGGCCGGATTTTCAATGGTCACGCAGATATTCTCAAAGAAGGAAGTCGAACGCCGTTCTTTTCTGCGCCAAGAATTGACATCAGACAAACGAATAGTAGAGATAGCTACCATCGATTTTTTCTATGGCTATTCCTATGCACGAGCCGATTGAGAGCGACCTGCTCAGAACCTTCCTGGTCGTTGCCGAGACCTCCAATTTCTCCGCGGCTGCCCAGCGCATCGGGCGGACGCAGTCGGCGGTGAGCACTCAGATCAAGCGGCTTGAGCAGACGATCGGCGAAACCCTGTTCGAGCGGGGCGCCCGCGGCGTGCTGCTGACGCGCCAGGGCATACAGCTCGTCCCCTATGCCCGCAGGATAATCGACCTCCTGAACGAGGCCGCCGCGACGATCCGCAGCAAACCGCTGGACGGACCGGTGCGCATCGGAATTCCGGAGGAATACAGCCAGACGGTGCTGCCGGCAGCCCTTGCGGCTTTCGCCGTACGCCACCCGGCCGTCGAGGTCACCGTGTCCTGCGACTACACAGTTCGCAACTTGGCCGCCCTCGAGCGGGATGAGCTCGATCTGGCCGTCGTTTTCGACTGGAGCGATGAGACGAAAGGCGAGGTCATCTGCATCGATCCCACAGTCTGGGTCACATCGATGGTCCACAGGCTGCACGACATCGATCCCCTGCCGATAGCGACCTATCGCAACTCCACCTGGTCGCGCGATTTTGCGCTCCGGTCACTGGAACAGATCGGCCGCAACTATCGAATCGCTTTCATTGCCGATACCGGCTCGGGGCTGAAGAATGCCGTGACCGCAGGCCTTGCCGTCACCACGCTTTCCCGCAGCAGCATTCCGCCCGGCTGCCGGGAACTCACCGCCGAAGACGGTTTCCCGCCGGTCGATTCCTCCAAGGTCGTGCTCCGCCGGAGCACTTACCGTTCCAGCGAGGCCGTTCGGGAACTTGCCGAAATGATACGGGACGCATTCCAGCCTATGCCCGCACCTCCGATGACGTGATGCGGCGCCGCAAGCGGCGCCGGGTCTCCGACGGGCTTTCGGAAAAACTCGCCCGGTAGCTTCTCGCAAAGGCTGAGGCCGAGTTGAAGCCGGTTGCCGCCGCGATGTCGGCGAAGGAGGCCGTCGTCTCGATCACCTTGCGGCGGGCCGCATTCAAGCGCAGGGCGAGATAATGCACATGCGGCGGCGCGCCGATACTCTGCTGGAAAAGATCCTGCAGATGTCGGGCGCTGATGCCCACCCTGCGGGCGAGCCGCGTGAGAATCAGAGGCTGCTCGATATGCTCCTCCATCAGCCGCACCGCTTGCGCGACACGGGAATCGTGCATGCGCAACCCAGCCGAGGCTGCGGAAAGTGACTCATCGGCATGGAAGGACGGCTGCTCATAGCGGAACAGCCGGCTGACCTCGAGCGCCAGCGAATAACCCTGCCGCTGCCTGATCACTTCCAGCATCAGGTCGACGGTTGGAAGCGAACCGGAGGTCGTCAGCCGCTTGCCGTCGATGACGAAACGATCCTTGACGGCCCGCACCTCAGGATAGGCCAGCGCAAAATCCTCGTAGTCCTCCCAGTGGACGGTCGCCGGCAGTCCGTCGAGCAGGCTTGCTTCCGCCAGCAGCCATGTGCCGGACTCGATGCCGGCAATCACCGTGCGATAGCGGGCAGCCTGGGAGAGCTGCATCTTGAGGGCCGGCGTCGCGCTGTGGCGCCAGTTGTAACTGGCAAGCACGAATAGCGGCGTATCCTCGGTCGTCGCCTTGAAAGCGCCTTGTGCGGGCACGGCGATATTGCTGGTGGTCGGGACCGGTGCTCCGTCCGGCGTGAGCAGCCGCCAGCGATAGAGCTCGCTGCCGGAAATGCGGTTGGCACCGCGCAGCGGCTCGATCACCGAGGCGATCAGGATCAGGTTCGCGTCCGGCAGGACGAGAAGGTCGATATCGAGCCGTTCCGTCGATCGCTGCAGCAAGGCCACCTCCCTCGGAGTTCCGATAATGTATCAATTGCTTCCGAAAATGCAACGCATCGCCATCCATCCTGTCGCGTAATGCGGACAAGACGAGGGAGAACAAAAGCATGCCTCTTGCGATGAACCGCGATGTCTTCATCACCTGCGCCGTCACCGGCGCCGGCGATACGGTTTCCAAATCCAGCCACGTGCCGATCACTCCCAAGCAGATCGCCGATTCCGCCATCGATGCGGCAAAGGCCGGTGCTGCGGTCGTTCACTGCCATGTCCGCGACCCGGAAACGGGTGCTGCCAGCCGCCGCAACGATCTCTACAGGGAAGTCACCGACCGCATCCGCTCGGCCGATGTCGACGTCGTCCTCAATCTCACCGCCGGCATGGGCGGGGACCTGATCTTCGGGGATGTCGAAAGCCCCCTTCCCCTCAATCCTAAGGGCACGGATATGGCCGGCGCCACCGAGCGCGTCAGCCATGTCGCCGAGTGCCTGCCGGAGATCTGCACGCTCGACTGCGGCACGATGAATTTCAATCTCGGCGACTATGTCATGACCAACACGCCGGCCATGCTGCGGGCCATGGCAAAGAAGATGACGGATCTCGGCGTGCGGCCCGAGATCGAGGCCTTCGACACCGGCCATCTCTGGTTTGCCAAGCAGCTTGCCGAGGAAGGCCTGATCGAAGACCCGGTGCTGATCCAGCTCTGTATGGGCATTCCCTGGGGTGCGCCCGACGATCTCAATACCTTCATGGCGATGGTCAACAACGTGCCTCAGAGCTGGACCTTCTCGGCCTTTTCGATCGGCCGCAACGCCATGGCCTATCCGGCAGCCGCCGTTCTCGCCGGCGGTAATGTGCGCGTCGGCTTGGAGGACAACCTCTTCGTCGGCAAGGGCCAGCTCGCCACCAATGCGCAACTCGTCGAAAAGGCCGTGCAGGTGGTCGAGGGCATGGGTGCCCGGATCATCGGTCCGGAAGACGTTCGCAAGAAACTCAAACTGACGAAGCGCTGAGGACGGCATGACAGGGATCACCAAAGCGGCTTGTATCGGCGGCGGCGTCATCGGCGGCGGATGGATCGCGCGATTTCTGCTGGCCGGCATCGACGTGAACGTGTTCGATCCGCATCCGGAAGCGAGCCGCATCGTCGGCGAAGTGCTTGCCAACGCCGAAAAAGCCTATGCCATGCTGACCGGAGCACCCCTGCCGCCCCGCGGCAGGCTGACCTTCTGCAAGACGCTCGAGGAAGCCGTCGCCGGCGCCGACTGGATTCAGGAAAGCGTGCCGGAAAGGCTCGACCTCAAGCGCGGGGTGCTGACTGAGATCGATACTGTGGCGCGCCCGGACGCCCTGATCGGCTCTTCCACCTCAGGCCTGCTGCCGACCGATCTGCAGCGCGACATGAAGCATCCCGAACGCCTCTTCGTCGCCCACCCCTATAATCCCGTCTATCTGCTGCCGCTCGTCGAAATCGTCGGTGGCGAAAAGACCTCGGCGGCGACCATCCAGACGGCGATGGAAAGACTGGCGCCGATCGGCATGAAGGGCGTCCACATCGCCAAGGAGATCGAGGCCTTTGTCGGCGACCGGCTGCTCGAAGCGCTCTGGCGCGAGGCCTTGTGGCTGATCCACGACGATATCTGCACGGTCGAGACGCTTGATGACGTCATCCGCTACTCCTTCGGCCTGCGCTGGGCGCAGATGGGCCTGTTTCAGACCTACCGCATTGCCGGCGGCGAGGCCGGTATGCGTCACTTCCTTGCCCAGTTCGGTCCATGCCTCGCCTGGCCGTGGACCAAGCTCACCGATGTCGTCGATCTCGACGATGCACTGATCGAAAAGATCGGCCGGCAATCCGATGAACAGGCGGCTGGACTGTCGATCCGCGAGCTCGAACGCATCCGCGACGAAAACCTCGTCGGCATCCTGCAGGCCCTGAAGGGCGGTCACGACGGCGAGGGCTGGGGCGCCGGCAAGCTGCTGAAAGACTTCGAGCAATCGCTCTGGGCAGAAGCCGGCAGGGCAAATACGTCTTTCGACCCGTTAAAGCCGCTGCGGCTTGTCGAGACGAAAGTCGGCCCCGCCTGGGTCGACTATAACGGCCATATGACCGAACACCGTTATCTGCAGGTTTTCGGGGATACCTCGGATGCATTGCTGCGCCTCATCGGCGTTGATCTCGCCTATGTCGAGGCGGGGCGGAGCTATTACACGGTGGAAACCCACATCCGCCATCTCGGCGAGGCGAAGCTCGGCCAGGCGATCCATTCGACCTGCCAGATCCTCTCCGTCGACGAGAAGCGGCTGCATGTCTTCCACACCCTCCACGACACAGTGACGGGCGAAGCTCTGGCAACCGCCGAGCACATGTTGCTGCATGTCGACAGCAAGGCCGGCAAGGCGACACCGGCGCCGGCCGTCATTCTCGACAAAGTCAAGTCGATTGCCGAAGCGCATGCGAATTTGGCCGCGCCTGAAGGTGTTGGCCGTCACGTCGGCCAGAAACGGTAGGAGGATCGGCATGAATTTCGGACTGAGCGAAGAACAGGTAATGATCGTCGAGACGGTCCGCGCCTTCGTCGAGACCGAAATCTATCCGCACGAGAACCAGGTCGAGCGCAGCGGTGTCGTCCCGCCGGAGCTCGGAGACGAGATCCGGCGCAAATGCATCGATCTTGGCTTCTATGCCTGCAATTTCCCGGAAGAAGTCGGCGGCGCCGGCCTCGACCATCTCACCTTCACGCTGGTCGAGCGGGAGCTCGGGCGCGGTTCCCTGGGGCTGACGGTTTTCTTCGGCCGGCCCTCCGGCATCCTGATGGCCTGCGAGGGCGAGCAGCGAGAGCGCTACCTCCTGCCCGCAGTGCGCGGTGAGAAGATCGACGCGCTCGCCATCACCGAGCCGGACGCCGGATCTGACATGCGCGGCATGAAATGCGCTGCCCGCCGCGACGGTGGCGATTTCGTCCTCAACGGCACGAAACATTTCATCTCCCATGCCGATGTCGCCGATTTCGTCATCGTCTTTGCCGCGACGGGCGAGGAAGAGACGCCGAAAGGCATCAAGAAGAAGATCACCGCCTTCCTGGTGGATCGCGGCACGCGGGGCTTCGAAATCCTCAAAGGCTACGATTCCGTTTCGCATCGCGGCTACCACAACTCAACGCTCAGCTTCGAAGATTGCCGGATTCCGGCGAGCCAGGTACTTGGCGAGGTGCATCGCGGCTTCGATATCGCCAATCAATGGCTCTACGGCACACGGTTGACGGTTGCCGCCACCTGCGTCGGCCGGGCACGGCGCGTCTTCGACATGACGCTGCCCTACGCCGCCGAGCGCAAACAGTTCGGCAAGCCGATCGGCGCTAATCAGGGCGTGTCGTTCAAGCTCGCCGATATGATAACCGAGATCGACGCGGCCGACTGGCTGACGCTCGCCGCCGCCTGGCGGCTCGATGCCGGGCTCTCCGCAGACCGGCAGATCGCCTCGGCCAAGCTTTACTCCTCCGAAATGTTGGCCCGCGTCACCGATGAGGCGATCCAGATCTTCGGCGGCATGGGCCTGATGGACGACCTGCCGCTCGCCCGCTTCTGGCGCGATGCGCGCGTCGAGCGCATCTGGGACGGCACCTCTGAAATCCAGCGGCATATCATCAGCCGCGACCTGCTTAGACCCTTGGGAGCGTGAGCCGATGACGCCTCGCCCGCTCGACCGCCTGCTCAGACCGCAAACGATCGCCGTCTTTGGCGGCCGCGAGGCGCGCAGGGTGATCGAGCAGTGCGATCGCATGGGTTTTGCGGGCGAGATCTGGCCTGTCCATCCGAAGCTCGAAGAGGTGCTCGGGCGGCCCTGTTATCGCTCCGTATCCGATCTGCCTTCGGCGCCTGACGCCGCCTTCGTCGGCGTCAACAGGACGCTGACCGTCGAGATTGTCCGCAGCCTTTCTGAGGCCGGTGCCGGCGGGGCGGTCTGTTATGCATCGGGTTTCAGCGAGGCGACAGGTGAACTCGGCGACGGTGCCGCGCTGCAGCAGGCCTTGCTGGAGGCGGCTGGCGACATGCCGATCCTCGGGCCGAATTGCTACGGGCTGATCAACGGTCTCGACGGTGCGCTGCTCTGGCCCGATCAGCATGGCATGCAGCGTATCGAACGTGGCGTCGCCATCCTCACGCAATCCTCCAACATCGCCATCAACCTGACCATGCAGACCCGCGGCGTGCCGATCGCCTATGTGGTCACTGCCGGCAATCAGGCGCAGACATCGCTTGCCGATGTCGCCTGCGCACTGATCGACGACCCGCGCGTCACGGCGGTCGGCCTTCATGTCGAAGGTTTCGGCGATCTCTCTGCACTCGAACGTCTGGCCACCATGGCCCGGCGGTCGAGGAAGCCGGTCGTCGTGCTGAAGGTCGGCAGGTCCGAGCAGGCAAAACGCGCGGCGGTGTCGCATACAGCCTCGCTTGCCGGCAGCGATGCGGTCGCCGACGCCGTGCTCGCGCGCCTCGGCCTTGGCCGTGTCCAGACCTTGCCGGCGCTGCTCGAAACCCTGAAGTTGCTGCATGTCGCCGGACCGCTCGCCAGCCATTCGATCTCGTCGATGAGCTGTTCGGGGGGCGAAGCCTCGCTGATGGCGGATGCCGCCGTCGGTCGCAATGTGGAATTCCCAGCGTTGCAGCCGCAACAATTGCAACGGCTGCGGCGGGTGCTGAGCGAGATGGTGACGCTTTCCAATCCGCTCGATTACCACACCTTCGTGTGGGGGGATCTCGCACGCCAGACCGAAGCCTTCAGCGCCATGTTCGACGGCGGCTATGCCCTCAATCTCGTCGTCCTCGACTTCCCCCGCGGTGACCGCTGCGATGCATCCGAATGGGCGATGACGGCAGACGCGGTCATGACGGCTGCCGCCGCAACCGGTGCGCTGGCCGGCCTTCTGGCAACCCTTCCGGAAAACATGCCGGAGCCGATCGCCGATCGGCTGATGGCAAATGGCATCATTGCCTTCTGCGGTATCGACGAAGCCATCACGGCTGCGGAAGTCGCCGCCGGCATCGGCCAGGCGTGGGATCGCCCGCCGCCCCTGCCGCTGCTCGATGTGTCCTCTATCGATGGCGAGATCGAGACGCTGACGGAGGCCGATGCGAAGGTCGAGCTTGCCGCCTTCGGCCTTCCGGTTCCGCAAGGGCTGGTGGCCTCCTCTCCCGGTCAAGCGGCCGAGCAGGCTGAGCGGCTCGGTTTTCCTGTCGTGCTCAAAGCGCTCGGCATTGCACACAAGACCGAGGCTGGGGCGGTCGCACTCAACCTACAGTATATGCAAGCGGTCTCAAATGCGGCGGCGGCCATGCCGCCGAATGCCGGTTATCTCGTCGAGAAAATGATCGATTCACCGGTCGCCGAGCTCATTGTCGGCGCCATCCGCGACCCTGTCTTCGGATTGTCGCTCACCTTGGGAGCGGGCGGAATCTTCGTTGAATTGTTTGAAGATTCCGTCATTCTGCCCCTTCCGGCGACGAAAACCGACATTCACGCGGCAATTTCGCGTCTCAAACTTGCAAAATTGATCTATGGCTATCGCGGGCGGCCAAAAGGCGATCTCGAAGCCGTGGTCGGTGCTGTCTCAGCAACGGCAGATTATGTCGTAAAGAACGCGGCATCCCTGGAGGAACTCGACATTAATCCATTGATGGTTCTTCCCGAAGGGCATGGTGTTGTCGTAGTCGATGCCCTCGTACGGCGGAGGAGGTAGTAAAGGTTGAGCGACCACATTCGCACACGACATGACGGTGGAGTACTCGAAGTCGTCATCGACCGGCCGAAGGCGAATGCCATCGACCTTGCGACCAGCCGTGCCCTGGGGGTGATCTTCCGGGATTTCCGCGACAATCCGGCCTTGCGTGTCGCCATCGTCTCGGGCGCCGGCGAGAAATTTTTCTGTGCCGGCTGGGATCTCAAGGCAGCGGCATCAGGTGATGCGGTCGACGGGGACTACGGTGTGGGCGGCTTCGGCGGGCTGCAGGAACTGCGCGATCTCAACAAGCCGGTCATTTGTGCGGTCAACGGCATCTGTTGCGGCGGTGGATTGGAGATTGCGCTTTCTGCCGACCTGATCATCGCCGCCGAGCACGCGACCTTCGCCCTGCCGGAAATCCGTTCGGGCACGGTTGCCGATGCAGCTTCGATCAAGCTGCCGAAACGCATTCCTTACCACATCGCCATGGACATGCTTTTGACCGGTCGCTGGCTCGACGTTCACGAGGCGCATCGCTGGGGTTTCGTCAACGAGGTCCTGCCGGCCGACAGGCTGATGGAGAGAGCATGGGAGCTTGCTAGGCTGCTCGAGAGCGGGCCGCCGCTCGTCCATGCGGCCATCAAGGAAATCGTGCGCGAAGCGGAGGGTTCGACGTTCCAGACTGCCATGAACAAGATCACCAAGCGGCAGTTTGCGACCGTCGACAGGCTCTATTCGAGCGAAGACCAATTGGAAGGCGCACGGGCCTTCGCCGAGAAGCGAAGCCCCATTTGGAAAGGAAAATAACCGCGCGGCAGCAACCGCACTGTTTTCCCGCATGATGCGGGCACCGGAGATGGAGAGGAAACCGTCTGCGGACCTGCCCGGAAGTTCTGTCAACGCACCATAAAGAAGGAACTGGGGAATGAACGACTACACGAAATATCTCGCAAGCCGTGTCACCGCCGGTGGGCTCAGCCGCCGCGAATTCATGGGACGCGCCATGGCGGCGGGCATCACACTTGCCGTCGCCGACAAGCTCTTCACCGAAAGCGCCGAAGCCGCCGAACCGAAACGCGGTGGCCACTTGAAGCTCGGCCTCGAAGGAGGTGCGGCCACCGATTCGAAGGATCCGGCAAAGTTCCTATCGCAGGTCATGTTCTGCATCGGCCGCTGCTGGGGTGACATGCTGGTCGAGTCCGATCCACTGACGGGTGCTGCCGTGCCCTCGCTTGCCGAATCCTGGGAGCCGTCGAAGGACGCTGTCACCTGGACCTTCAAGATCCGCAAGGGCGTCAAGTTCCACGATGGCAAGGAGCTGACGATCGACGACGTTGTAGCGACGCTGAAGCGCCACACGGACGCGAAGTCGGAATCCGGCGCGCTCGGTGTTCTCGGCTCGATCAAGGAGATCAAGGCCGACGGCGGCAATCTCGTGCTGACCCTCAGCGAAGGCAATGCCGACATGCCGCTGCTGCTGTCCGACTACCATCTGGTCATTCAGCCGAACGGCGGCGTCGATGATCCGCTGGCCTCGATCGGCACCGGCCCTTACAAGATGACGAGCTTCGAGCCCGGCGTCCGCGCCACCTTCGAAAGGAATAAGGACGACTGGCGCTCCGACCGAGGTTATGTCGATTCGATCGAGATCATCGGCATGAACGACGCCACCGCCCGCATCGCGGCATTGTCGTCCGGTCAGGTGCACTACATCAACCGCGTCGACCCGAAGACCGTCAACCTGCTGAAGCGCGCGCCGAATGTCGAGATCCTCTCGACTGCCGGCCGCGGGCACTACGTCTTCATCATGCATTGCGACAAGGCGCCGTTCGACAACAACGACCTGCGCCTGGCCCTCAAATACGCCATGGACCGCGAGACCATGGTGCAGAAGATCCTCGGCGGTTACGGCAAGGTCGGCAACGACTTCCCGATCAACAGCACCTATGCGCTGTTCCCCGAAGGCATCGAGCAGCGCGCCTACGATCCTGACAAGGCGGCGTTCCACTACAAGAAGTCGGGCCATAGCGGCTCGGTCCTTCTGCGCACCTCCGAAGTCGCCTTCCCCGGCGCCGTCGACGCGGCCGTTCTCTATCAGGAAAGCTGCAAAAAGGCCGGCATCGAAATCGAGGTCAAGCGCGAGCCGGGCGACGGCTACTGGACCAACGTCTGGAACGTCCAGCCCTTCTCGACCTCTTATTGGGGTGGCCGTCCGACGCAGGATCAGATGTATTCCACCGCCTATCTCTCGACGGCGGACTGGAACGACACCAAGTTCAAGCGTCCTGACTTCGACAAGCTGCTGCTGCAGGCCCGCTCCGAACTTGATGAAGCCAAGCGCAAGGACATGTATCGCACCATGGCGATGACGGTGCGCGACGAGGGCGGGGTGATCCTGCCGATGTTCAACGACTTCGTGAACGCCTCCACCAAGCAGGTGAAGGGCTATGTCCACGACATCGGCAACGACATGTCGAACGGCTACGTCGCGACCCGCGTCTGGCTGGACGCCTGATGGCAAGGGGGCGTTTGCCCCTCCGATCTCCAACGAAGCCTGGACCGTGGGATGAAATCCCGCGGTCCTCCCGACGTTCTAGCGCGAGGTCCTCGCCATGACCAATCCTGCCCCAAGCATCTTGCCCGGCCTCGGGTTCCGGCAGCGCTTTCCGCTGCTTGCCCTTATCCTCGAGCGCTTCGTGCTGAGCCTGGTCCTGCTTTTTGCCGTTTCCATCCTGATCTTCGGCGGTCTGGAAGCCCTGCCCGGCGATTTTGCCACCACCTATCTCGGTCAGTCGGCGACACCGCAGGCCGTTGCCAATATTCGAGAGGATCTCGGGCTGAATCGTCCAATCACGACGCGCTACGTCGAATGGCTCGGCAACGCCGTTCAGGGCGACTTCGGCACCTCCTGGGCCAGCAAGAATTCGGTGAGCGAACAGATCGGCAAGCGCCTCGGCAATTCGCTTTTCCTGGCGGGTTTCGCAGCGGTGATATCCGTGCCGCTCGCGGTCGGCCTCGGCATGCTGTCAGTGCATTTCCGCAACCGCCTGCCGGATAAGATCATCAACGTGATCTCGCTTGCGGCGATCTCACTGCCGGAATTCTTCATCGGCTACCTGCTGATCCTCGTCTTCGCAGTGAACCTTGGCATGGCGACCTTTCCAGCGACCGTCTATGACAGCATGGGTTTCGTCGAACGATTGAAGGCGATCGCGCTGCCGACGGCGACCCTCGTGCTCGTCGTGCTCGCGCACATGATGCGCATGACGCGAGCGGCGATCCTCTCAGTCATGTCCTCCGCCTACATGGAGACCGCAGAGCTGAAGGGCCTTAGCGCCTTCCGCGCGATCGTCAAGCATGCCGCCCCCAATGCGCTCGCGCCGATCATCAATGTCATCGCGCTGAACCTTGCCTATCTCGTGGTTGGCGTCGTCGTTGTCGAAGTGGTCTTCGTCTATCCCGGCATGGGGCAATATATGGTCGATGCGGTCACCGTGCGCGACATGCCCGTGGTACAGGCCTGCGGCCTGATCTTCGCAGCTGTCTACATCTTCCTCAATATGACGGCCGATATCCTCGCGATTATCGCCAATCCCCGGCTGAGGCATCCGCGATGAGATTGAGAGACATCCCCATCACCGCCTGGATCGGCATGGCCGGTATCGCCATCGCCTTCATCTTCGCGCTCTTCGCCCCCTGGCTCGCCCCTTATGGCGAGACGCAGGTCGTCGGCGACGTCTGGCAGCTGCCGGATAATCAATACATCTTCGGCCTCGACAATCTCGGCCGCGACATCCTCTCGCGCCTGATCTACGGCGCGCGCACGACGCTGCTGGTCTCGTCCGCTGCCACCGTCATCTCCTTCTCGCTCGGCATTATCCTGAGCTTCACCGCTGCCGTCTCGCGCGGCATCATCGACACGGTGTTTTCGCGTTTCAACGATCTGATGATGTCGATCCCGACGCTGATCTTCGCGCTGGTGGTTCTTGCGGTCCTGCCGCAGAATATCGTCGTCCTGATCCTCGTCATGGCGATCCTCGATTCCACCCGCGTCTACCGTCTCGGCCGCGCCGTGGCACTCGATGTCGCGGTGATGGAATTCGTCGAGGCGGCCAAGCTGCGCGGTGAAGGCAAGCTCTGGATCATCTTCCGCGAAATCCTGCCGAACACCCTGTCGCCGCTGCTGGCCGAGTTCGGGCTGCGCTTCGCCTTCTCGATCCTGTTCCTCTCGACGCTTTCCTTCCTCGGCCTCGGCATTCAGCCGCCCGCGGCCGATTGGGGCGGCATGGTCAAGGACAACAAGGACGGCATCATCTTCGGCATCTCGGCGGCGCTGGTGCCGGGCACGGCGATCGCCGTGCTTGCCGTCTGCGTCAACCTCGTCGTCGATTGGCTCCTGAAACGCACATCCAGCCTCAAGGGAGGGCGCGGCGATGCCTGAGCTTCTTTCCGTTCGCAATCTGAAGATCGAAGCAACCAGCTATCCGCCGGGCGAACCGCCCAGGCGGGTGACGATCGTCGACGGGGTTTCCTTCGACCTGCAGAAGGGCAAGGTCCTCGGCCTGATCGGCGAATCGGGTGCCGGCAAGTCGACGATCGGCCTGTCCGCGCTTGCCTATGGCCGTGGCGGCGCCGAAATCACCGGCGGCGAGGTCTTGCTCGACGGCGCCGATATCCTGACGCTCGGCAAGAACGGCATCCGGAAAATTCGCGGCGCCCGGGTCTGCTACGTCGCGCAATCGGCCGCCGCCGCCTTCAATCCGGCGCACAGACTCGGCGATCAGGTGATCGAAGCTTCGGTCAAACATGGTTTGATGACCAAGGACGCGGCGCGCAAACGTGCGCTTTATCTGTTCGGGGTTCTCGGCCTGCCCAATCCCGAAACCTTCGGCGAGCGCTTTCCCCACCAAGTCTCCGGCGGCCAGTTGCAGCGGGCGATGACGGCGATGGCGCTCTGCTCCAACCCCGAACTCATCGTCTTCGACGAGCCGACCACGGCGCTCGACGTCACCACGCAGATCGACGTGCTGGCGGCGATCAAGCATGCCATCGAGGAAACGCACACGGCCGCCCTCTATATCACCCACGATCTCGCCGTCGTCGCCCAGATCTCCGACGACATCATGGTTCTGCGCTATGGCAAGCAAGTCGAATACGGCAGCGTCCAGCAAATCATCGAGGCGCCGCGACAGGATTATACCCGCGCCCTCGTCAATGTCAGGCAGGCCTATCGTGAGGAGGCGGCCGATCAGTCCACGGCACTTCTCAAGGTGGAAAATGTCAGTGCCGAATATTCCAACGGTTTCAAGGTGCTCCACGATGTCTCGCTGCATGTGCCGAAGGGCCAGACACTCGCCGTCGTCGGCGAATCCGGCTCGGGCAAATCGACCCTGGCGCGCGTCATCACCGGCCTATTGCCGCCGAGCAGCGGGCGCATCGTCTTTGATGGAAAGCCGCTGATGCCAGACCTTAAGAGCCGGCCAAATGACGACCTGAGGCGTATCCAGCTGATTTACCAGATGGCCGATACGGCGATGAACCCGCGGCAGACGGTTCGCGACATCATCGGCCGCCCGCTGACCTTTTATTATGGCCTTCGAGGTGCCGAGAAAACCGCCCGGGTCAAGGAACTGCTCGACCAGATCGAAATGGGCAAGGGTTTCGTCGACCGCTACCCGGCCGAACTATCAGGTGGCCAGAAGCAGCGCGTCGCGATCGCCAGAGCGCTTGCCGCCAAGCCCGAACTCATCCTCTGCGACGAGCCGACTTCGGCGCTCGATCCGCTGGTGGCGGAGGGTATCCTCAAGCTGCTCCTGCGCCTGCAGGAAGAAGAACAGCTGTCCTACGTCTTCATCACCCACGACATCGCGATCGTCAGGGCGATTGCCGACAGCGTGGCGGTGATGCATCGTGGCAAGCTGGTGCGGTTCGGTCCGAAATCGACGGCGCTCTCCCCGCCCTTCGACGACTACACCGATCTGCTGTTGAAATCCGTACCGGAAATGGAAATCGGCTGGCTGGAACGGGTGCTTGCCACGCGTCGCATGGAGAGCGCCGGTAACTGACTCGACGAGGGCAAAGCCCTCGTCTCACGGAAAGTGCATCAAGGAATGAGCATGACCTCGCGCGGCTTCGCCACCATCGAGAATGAATGGATTACCCTGAAGGATGGGACGCGGCTTGCCGCGCGCATCTGGATGCCGGATGGTGCTGAGGAAGATCCGGTTCCTGCCGTCTTCGAATTCCTGCCATATCGCAAACGGGACGGAACCTGCCTCAGGGATGAGTCGACCTATCCGGTGTTCGCGGCCGCAGGCATTGCCGGTGTGCGCGTCGATATCCGCGGATCCGGAGAATCCGGCGGCGTCATCGACGGCGAATATACCGAAAGCGAGCTTGCCAATGCCTGCGAGCTGATCGCCTGGATTGCCGCGCAGCCATGGTCGAACGGCTCGGTCGGCATGATGGGCATCTCCTGGGGCGGCTTCAACAGCCTGCAGGTCGCAGCATTGCGACCGCCGGCGCTGAAGGCCGTCATATCGATCGCGTCGACCGTCGACCGTTACAATGACGACATCCACTACAAGAACGGCTGCCATCTCTCCGCCCAGCTCTCATGGGCGGCAACGATGCTCGGTTACCAGTCGCGCTCGCCCGACCCCGCACTCGTCGGCGAGCGCTGGAAGGAGATGTGGCTGGAACGCCTGGCCGGCGAACCCTTCTTCATGGAGGAGTGGCTAAGCCATCAGCGGCGCGATGATTTCTGGCGTCACGGCTCGATCTCAGAGGATTTTTCGAGCGTGGAGATTCCCGCGCTTGTCATCGCGGGCTGGGCGGACGGCTACCGCAATACGCCTCTGATGGCGGTCGAAGGCCTGAGCCACAAAGCGAAAGCGCTGATCGGTCCCTGGGTTCACAAATATCCGCACTTTGCCTGGCCGAAGCCGCGCGCGGATTTCCATGGCGAAGCGATCGCCTGGTGGAACAAATGGCTGCGAGGCGAGGACAATGGGATCGACGGGCTGCCGCAGGCCCGCGCCTATATTCTCGATGCCATCCGCCCCGCCCCGCGACGTGACAGCGACCCGGGTTTCTGGGTTGCTAGGGATGTCTGGTCGCCGCCGCAGATGCAGTGTTTCTATGTCGAGCAGTTCGGCAAGCTGACGGAAGGCATGCCGATTCCGCACGCGCCCGAGCATCCCGTCTATCTCCGCTCTCCGCTCGACACCGGGACGGCATCCGGTGAGTATTTTACGCTGAAGCCCGATGCCGAAATGGCGATCGATCAACGCTCGGACGATGCCGGGTCGCTGATCTTCGATACGATGCCGCTTGCTGGCGATTACGACTATCTCGGCCGGCCTGTGCTCACGCTTGCGCTGCGCTCTCGGACGGCGGGCGGAAATCTCTGCGCCCGGCTCGTCGATGTCCATCCGGATGGCACGGCAACGCGTGTCGCCTTCGGCGTCCTCAATCTCACCCACCGCGACGGCAATGCAGATCCAAAGCCGCTGATGCCAGGCGAGAAGGTGTCGATCCGGCTCGTGCTCGATGCCTGCGGTTATCGCTTCCGCAAGGGGCATCGCATCCGCCTTTCGCTTTCCACCGCATATTGGCCGATGATCCTGCCGCCGCCTGATGACGAAGGCATCGAGGTCGATATCGCGGCACTCGGCCTGGGGCTGCCGATGCTCGGCGAGCACCAGCGGATCGACATCAAGGAACCGGCCAATCCCGATCCGCTGCCGAAATACATCGAGCACGCGGCCGCCGCGACGAAGCGGCAGGTCGTCCGCGATCTCTCGGCCGCCCGAACGGAGTATCACATCCACGAGGATACCGGGCTCACCGAACACCCTGAGACCGGCCTCTCGACCCGGCAATTGCGGGAGGAAGTCTGGTCGATTGCGCCCGATAATCCGTTGTCGATGACTGGGACGTCGACCTGGACCTGCGACATGCGCCGTCCCGGCTGGTTCGTCCGCACAGTCGCGACCGCGCGCATTGCCTGCACCCAGACCGACTGGATCATCAGCGCTGTCGTCACCGCTTTCGAGGACGATGTGCAGATCTTCGAAAAGGTCTTTGCGGAAAAGCGGATCGCGCGTGACCTGATGTGATCGTCAGGTCTGCGCAAAACGCCTTATGGCCTCGCAAACGGCACGGAAGCCGTCCCGCGCGCCATCGCTCATGTGGCGGGCGCGCAGCCACGCGTGCACCATCTGCGGCTCCTCCCGGAACCAGACTTCGACGCCCTCCGCGGTGAGCCGGGCGGCATAGTGCCGGCCGTCGTCCCGGAGCGGATCGAAATGCGCGACCGTGATGAAGGCCGGCGGCAGCCCGGCAAGCGAAGCTGCCTGCAGTGGTTCGGCAATCTCGTTGCCTGCTGGCGCCCGCAAGATCTCGCGATAATAGGCGACATCCGCCGTCGTCAATCCGGGGGCCGCGGCCATTTCGACATAGGAGCCTGCAGTAAGGTCACCGCCGAGCGCCGGATAGATCAGGACTTGGCCGACGACGCCTGACAGGCCCTCGTCGCGCGCCCGCAACGCAAGGCCCGCCGCAAGATTGGCCCCGGCGCTGTCGCCGATCAGCACGACCTTGCTGTTGGCGGAAAGCAGATGTTTCAACACGGTAAAGCCGTCATCCGTCTGTGCCGGCCAGCGATATTCAGGGGCTAGCCGGTAATCGACCGAAACAAGTTCCGCGCCGGCAAAATCAGCAATCTCGGCGCAGATGGCATGATGGCTCTCGAGCGAACCGACAACGAAGCCACCGCCATGAAGATAGAGCAGAATGGTGCGCGTGCTGATTTTCCGCGGACGGTAGCGCCGGATCGGTATGCGCTGGAGCATGCCGTCCGCAAAGATCATCTCCGGGGGCAGCGGGCGATCGAAGCGTGCGCAGAGAGCGTCGTACCAATGTCGCTGCTGTTCGATCGATGCTTGAACGGCGTCTGGCGGATAGAAGGCATCGCAAATCGCGAGAAACTGCAGGATGCCCTTTTCGGTGGGGGCAGGTGGTTGAGCGGACATGGAGGTCCTTTCGCGATTTGGGACGTGACAGGTCATGTCCCTGGCCGACTCTGTCCTCATCATGCGCCTTCGTGGCGGGGACGACCTGTCTGGTCGCGACCCGTGAATGTCGCGCCAACTCAAAATTCCCGATAATTTTTTGGCCATCGACCCAAGGAAAGCCATCCGAGAAACGTCTCAATCTGGAAATAGCATCTTGCTTGGCAGCATGGGGTAGGTGCGGAATTGGACGTGGAGCTCATAGAACGAGCGCAGGGCGGCGACCGGGAGGCCTTCGGGCAACTGGTCTCGCGCCATTATGATTTCGTCCATGCGACGGCGTGGCGTTGGTCGGGCAGTTCCACGGACGCCGACGACATCGCCCAGGAGGTCTGCGTCAAGCTCGGCGCGGCCATCCGCAGCTTTCGCGGCGCCAGCCGCTTCAGGACATGGCTCTACACTCTGACGCTCAACGCCGCCCGCGACCATAGACGCAAGCTTGCACGAGAGGCGCAGACATTCCGCGCTTACGCCGCCGAACCACCGCAGGATGCGCCGGGCGGAAATGACGACGAGATATCGAGCGAATTGTGGGCGGCCGTGCGCGCCTTGCCGGAGAGGCAATGCGACGCCGTGCTGCTCGTTTACGGCGAAGGTCTCAGCCATTCGGCTGCTGCCGATATCATGGGCTGCTCGGAGGCGACCGTGTCCTGGCAGGTCCATGAGGCGCGCAAGAGGCTGAAGGCCGTGCTTGGCAAGGAAGAGGTATGAACGTGGACAAGGAACTCGAAAAGCTCTCCCACTCCACACCGCCGGCAGCGACGCCGGAGGCGCGCGCGCGCGCGCTTACTGCTGCGATGCAGGCCTTCGACACCGCCGGAAATAATGCGCCGGCGCCCCAAGGAAATGCGAAAGGCTGGCGTCAAAGCTCCATCATCAACTGGATATGGAGCCCTGCCATGAACAAGAAATTCCTCGCCGGTTCAGCCCTTGCGACGCTGCTCGTCATTCCGGCCGCCGGTTATCTCGCGATCGAGCTGACCCGCAACGGATTGCCGATCGTCGACCAGACTGAGATCGCCGACAACCTTTCGCGAGGGGAGGCGTCGAAACAACCGGTCGCGGTCGCGCCGCAAGCACCGGCCGAAAACGGTACCCTGGTTGGGCAATCTGTCGTTGACGCGCAAGCGCTGCAGGACAAGGAGACACCGGCCGTCGCGAAACCCGGCGCGGCGCGGATATCCGAATTCGACGCCAACAACATCGCCACCCTCACGAACAAATCGGAGGGTTCCGCCACGGCATTTGGGGCCGCCAACCGCTCTGCGCCGGCCGCTCCCGGCATCGCCCCCCAGCAGCAATTGGCCGAACCGATGGCCGCCATCGCCCCCTCGCCTGCTCCGCCTGCGGAGGGGCGTGTCCAGATTCAGCTCGATCCCAATCGCGAGCGGTTTGCCAATGCCGCGGCAAATCCGATCAAGAGCGTCGCGACGGATCCGGTTTCGACCTTTTCCGCCGATGTCGACAGCGCGTCCTATGCCTTCGTCCGCCGGTCGTTGACCGGCGGGGCGCTACCCGATCCGCAATCGGTTCGCGTCGAGGAGATGATCAATTATTTCCCCTATGACTGGCCGGGCCCTGATAATGCCGCCCAGCCTTTCAAGGCGACAGTGACTGTCATGCCGACGCCGTGGAACCACGACACGGAATTGATGCATGTGGCGATCAAGGGCTATGACATCGCGCCGGCGACCACGCCGCATGCCAATCTGGTCTTCCTGATCGACGTGTCGGGCTCGATGGACGAGCCGGACAAACTGCCGCTTCTCAAGAGCGCCTTCCGGCTCCTCGTCAACAAGTTGAAGGCCGACGATACCGTCTCGATCGTCTCCTATGCCGGCAATGCCGGCACGGTGCTGTCCCCGACACGCGTGGCGGAGAAATCGAAGATCCTGTCTGCAATCGACAGGCTGGAGCCAGGAGGCTCGACCGGCGGCGCAGAAGGCATCGAGGCAGCCTACGATCTTGCCAAACAGGCCTTCGTCAAGGACGGCGTCAACCGCGTAATGCTGGCGACGGACGGCGACTTCAATGTCGGCCCGTCGAGCGACGACGACTTGAAGCGCATCATCGAGGAGAGGCGCAAGGACGGTATTTTCCTCACCGTGCTCGGTTTCGGGCGGGGCAATCTCAACGATTCCCTGATGCAGTCGCTGGCGCAGAACGGCAACGGCAGTGCGGCCTATATCGACACCCTGGCGGAGGCGCAGAAAACGCTGGTCGAAGAAGCAGGCTCGACGCTGTTTCCGATCGCCAGCGACGTCAAATTCCAGGTCGAGTTCAACCCGGAGCGGATCGTCGAATACCGCTTGATCGGCTACGCGACGCGAGCGCTGAAGCGCGAGGATTTCAACAACGATCGTGTCGATGCCGGCGATATCGGCTCCGGCCACAGCGTCACGGCGATTTACGAAATTACGCCGAAGGGAAGCCCCGCGGTCATGAATGACGACCTGCGTTATGGCGCGGCCAACAATGCGCCGGCCGAGAACGCCGATACCGCGCGTCAAGGCGAGCTTGCCTTCGTCAAGATGCGTTACAAACGGCCGGGCGAGGATAAGAGTGCTCTCGTCACCACGCCCGTCAATGACAGCAACACGGTCGCCGCCGTCGATGCCGCGCCGCAGGATGTCCGTTTCTCGGTGGCCGTCGCCGCCTTCGGCCAGAAACTGAGCCGGATTGCCGCCGTCGATTCCTATTCTTACCAGGCGATCGCCGATCTCGCCGCGGCATCGCGGGGAGCGGACACTTTCGGCTACAGGTCGGATTTCCTCAGCCTCGTTCGTTTGGCGGACGGCCTCAGCCAACGGTGAGGCAAGACGTAAAAACCGCGGCAAACGAGAGGCCGTCCCGGAAGGCGGCCTCTTTTCGGCGTTATCCGAGTCTCGATCCGTTGGCAGTCAGATAAACAGCGTAAAGAGAGGTGCTCGCGGTGATGAAGAGACGGTTCGATTTCTCTCCGCCGAAAGTGACGTTGGAGACGCCTTCAGGAATATGGATCTTGCCGAGCAGCGTTCCATCCGGATCATAGGCGTGGACACCATCGCCGGCGCTCGTCCATATCCTGCCTTTGCGATCCACGCGAAAACCATCAAACAGACCTGAGGTGCATTCTGCGAAAACGCCGAGATCGGTCAGCCTGCCCTCATTCGAGACTGCGAGCCTTCTGATATGGCGCGGACCGCCGGGCAGATGCGTTGCGCCGGTGTCTGCAACATAGAGCACCGTCTCATCCGGGGAAAAAGCCAGCCCGTTCGGCTTGACGAAATCGGACGTCACCTGATCGGTCGTGCCCGTTGCCGGGTCATGCCGGTAGACGTGGCATCCGCCGATTTCCTCGTCGCCGTAGTCGCCCTCATAGTCGTGAAGGATGCCGTAGCTCGGGTCGGTGAACCAGACGGTCCCATCGGACCTGACGGCGACGTCATTTGGAGAATTGAGCCGCTTGCCTGCAATTCGATCGGCCAGAACGGTGATCCTGCCGTCGAATTCGGTTCGCGTGACACGGCGCGTCAGATGCTCGCAGGTGATGAGCCGTCCCTGATTGTCGACAGTGTTGCCATTCGAGTTGTTGCTGGGAGAGCGGAATACCGATGTGTGCCCGCTGGTATCGTCGTAGCGCATCATCCGGTTGTTGGGGATGTCCGAGAAAACCAGATAGCGCCCGGCGGCAAACCAGGCCGGCCCCTCCAGCCAGCGGCCACCCGTCCAAAGCCGCTCGACGCGAGCGTGACCGACGAAGCAGCTTTCAAAGCGCGGGTCGAGAACCTCAAAACCCGTACCGTCAATTTGCCCGAACATGATGCTCCTCCGTTTCCTCTAATTGTTATCGATATCATCTTGGCGCGTTTTGAGGGCTTCGTATAGACATCGATCTGCCGACCGCTGCGAAAAAACTTGGTTTTCAGACTTTGGAACGGTGCATTCCTGCAATAATATTGATTGTGCGATGATAGCGATAACTTTATCGTGTCTTGAATTGCCCAACTCGGAAGCTTTGTGAAAGCGGAGACCAGTGAAAAACGAGGATGAGCCGAAAGACAAGCGTCTCAAGCCGGGAGACGCTCAAAAGCTGACGATGGCGGAGGTCGCCAAATATGTCGGCGTCTCCGCCATGACCGTCTCGCGTGCCTTTCGCCAGGATGCGAGCGTTTCCGAGGAGACCCGAAAGCGTATCATGGAAGCCGTCGACGCGCTCGGCTATGTGCTCGATCTGTCGGCCGGCAGTCTTTCGTCGCGGCGGAGCGGTTTCATCGCCGCCCTGGTGCCCTCGATCAACAATTCGAATTTTTCCGACACGGCGCGGGGCATTACCGATGCGCTGCAGAATACCGGCCTTCAACTCCTTCTCGGCTATACCGACTATTCGGCGGAGAAAGAGGAAGAACTGATCGAGGCGATGCTGCGCCGCCGCCCTGAAGGCATCATCCTGACCGGTGGTTCGCACACGGCACGCGCGCGGCGCATGCTTGCAAAAGCCGGCATTCCCGTTGTCGAAACCTGGGAACTTCCGGAAAATCCGATCAATCAGGTCGTCGGCTTTTCCAACGGCGAGGCGATGGCCTTGCTGGTGCGAACACTGGCCGGCCAGGGATATCGGAAGTTCGGCTATATCGGCGGAACGACGGCGCGCGATACGCGCGGCAGCCAGCGGCGAAGCGGTTTCCAGAAAACTGTTGAAGAACTCGGCCTGGGGCCGGGACGGATGATTTCCTTCGGCGTCCCGCCTATCACCATGGAACAAGGCGGCCAGGCAATCGTCAGCCTGCTGGAGCGCTGGCCGGACACGGAAGTGGTTCTCTGCGTCTCCGACCTTTCCGCCTTCGGCGCCATCATGGAATGCACGCGCCGGGGAATGAAGGTTCCGCGGGACATCGCCATTGCCGGTTTCGGCGATTACGAGATCTCGTCCATCTGTCATCCGCGCATCACCACCATCAATGTCGATTGTTATGGCATCGGCCGTCAGGCGGCCGCCCGCCTGCTGGATGCCCTCCATACCGGCAACTCGACCGGCGATGAGATCACATTGACCGGCTACAAGGTTGTCTTGCGCGAAAGCACGGATCGTAACGGCGCGCCGTCCGCTTGAGTACTGCAGCGCCGCGCGTCTTTTCACATGCGCGGCGCCGTAACACTTTGAAGGCAATTTTATCCCTACATCGATTCCGATCTAAGGAGTTATGCAGCCGGTCAAAAGGCGATCTGGACTTTCATGGATTTGCTGCGGTCGCCCGCCAGTTCGAAGGCGGCGACGGCCTCTTCGATCCCGAAAACACCTGTGAGCAGTGGATTTAGATCGACGCGGCGCGCGTTGATCAGCTCGACGGCGAGCGCAAATTCCTCGTGAAAACGGAATGTGCCGCGCATCTCGATTTCCTTCGCAACGATCATGTTCTGCGGGATAGAGACATCGCCGCCAAGGCCGAGCTGGACGAGAACGGCGCGGGGCTTAAGCGTCTCCAGGCCCGCACGCACCGCCCGCTCATTGCCTGACGCCTCGAACATGACATCGAAGTATCCCTTGTCAGCGCTGTAAGCCGCAAGGTCGGAAGCATGCGTGGCAACATTGATCGTTCGATCCGCGCCGCTGGTGCGGGCAATTGCCAGAACGCTGTCGGTCACGTCGGTCGCAACGATCTCGCGGGCGCCGAGAACGCGCGCCGCGACGATCGCCAACATCCCGATCGGGCCGCAACCCGTAACAAGGACCCGTTTGCCGAGCAGCGATCCGGCGCGGTTTGCCGCATGCAACGTCACCGCAAAGGGTTCGGCAAAGGCGGCCTCGTGAATGGAGATGCCATCGGCGACCTTGTGGCATTGCCAGCGCTCCGCCACCAGCCGCTGGCGAAAGCCACCCTGAATATGCGGCATCGGCATGGCACTGCCGTAAAACCGCATGTTGAGGCAGTGGTTTTGCTGCCCCTTCAGGCAATATTGGCAATGGTTGCACGGCCGGCTCGGGGAAACCGCGACACGGTCTCCCACGGCAAGATCGGTGACGCCGGAGCCCAGCGCCTTGACCGTGCCGGCGATCTCATGGCCGAGGATCATCGGTTCGCGCAGGCGAACGGTGCCGAAACCGCCGTGATTGTAATAATGCAGGTCGGAACCGCAGATGCCGCCGGCTTCGATGGCAATCTCCACCTGCCCGGCGCCCGCAACCTCCGGCTCGCGCTCTTCGATCCTCAGATCCTTGGCGGCATGAATGACGATGGCTTTCATATCGGGACCCTCACACGACGGGAGTTGGAAGCGGGCTGCCTGCAAAATGCGCAGCGAGATTGTCTCTGACCAGTTGGCCCATGGCCTTGCGGGTCTCGACAGTGCCAGAGCCGTGATGGGGCTGCAACACGACGTTTTGGAGGGTCAGGAAACGGGCATCGATCCTGGGTTCGTTCAGGAAGACATCAAGGCCAGCAGCCTGGATGGTGCGGTCTTGAAGGGCCGCGATCAGCGCCTCTTCGTCGACGGTCGTCCCGCGCGAAACATTGATCAAGATGCCGTTCGGACCGAGCGCTTTAAGCACCTCAGCATTGATGATTTTCATGGTCGCCTCCCCACCGGGGACGATGACGATCAGAAAGTCGGCCCAATCCGCAAGCGCGATCAGGTCGGGTTCATAGGCGTAAGCTACATCCGTGTGGTCATGGCGGGCGAAATAGGAGATGTCGCAGCCGAAAGCGACAGCCCTCTTGGCGATCGCCTTGCCGATCCGCCCCATGCCGGCGATCCCCACTTTCTTGCCCGAGACGCGCGTCACCAGCGGCATGGCGACACTGCCCCACTGGCCGGAGCGGACCAAAACATCGGCCTGCGGGACCTGCCTCGCCGTGGCAAGCAGCAGTCCGATGGCGATATCGGCGACATCTTCGGTCAGCACATCAGGGGTATTCGTGACGCGAATGCCGTTGGCGCGGGCATAGGACAAGTCGATTGCGTCGGTGCCGACGCCGTAACAGGAGACGATTTCCAGTTTCGGCAATTGCGCCATCAGTTCTGCAGACGCTCCGAGTTCGCCTCGGGTCGCTATGGCGCGAATATCCTTGCCGACCCTGGAAATCAGCTCGTCCCGGTCTGCCGCTTCCCACAGGCGATGGACGCGGTAGTTCGCCTCCAGATCCACCATGTCCCATTCCGGATAAGCTCCGGCCATCAAGATTTCTACCTCAGGCATTCCGTTTCCATCCCGCATTTTGACAGTTGATTATGTTATCGATAACATATAATTCGGAAAAGGGATGTCAAGTGAGTTTCACCGTCAGCGGCAGTTGAAGCCGTCGCCTGCGGCGAGACCGGAGGAGTGATTTACATGAAGAACTTGTTTGATCTTACCGGACGCCTTGCCCTGATCACCGGCTCGAGCCAGGGGATCGGCTATGCCCTGGCCGAAGGCCTGGCGCAGCATGGCGCCGAGGTGATCATCAATGGCCGCACGCCCGAAAGCGTCAAACGCGCGGTCGAGAGCCTCAAGGATCAAGGCCTGTCGGCCCATGCGGCGATCTTCGACGTAACCAGCAAGAATGCTGCCAAAGAAGGCATAGACGCGATCGAAGCCGATATCGGGCCGCTCGACATCCTGATCAACAATGCCGGCATGCAGTTTCGCACGCCGCTGGAAGATTTTCCGGCGGACAAATGGGAACTGCTGCTGACCACCAATATTTCGAGCGTGTTCTACGTCGGCCAGGCAGCGGCCAAGCCCATGATCGCCCGCGGCCAGGGCAAGATCATCAACATCGCCTCCGTTCAAAGCGAACTGGCGCGCCCCGGCATTGCTCCCTACACTGCGACCAAGGGCGCGGTACGCAATCTGACCCGCGGCATGTGCGCCGACTGGGCCAAGTACGGCCTGCAGATCAACGCGATTGCGCCGGGCTATTTCAAGACGCCGCTCAATCAGGCGCTCGTCGACAATCCGGAGTTCTCGTCCTGGCTCGAAAAGCGGACGCCAGCCGGACGCTGGGGCAATGTCGAGGAACTGGTGGGTGCCGCTGTTTTCCTGTCAGGCCGCGGTTCGTCTTTCATCAACGGGCACACGCTGTATGTCGACGGCGGCATTACGACCTGCCTCTGATAGAGACGAGATGATGGATTTCGAGAAGAAGGCACGGCCTCTGGCTGTCGTCGTCATGGGCGTCAGCGGCTGCGGCAAATCCTCGGTCGGAGAACGCGTCGCTGCTCAGAACGGCATGGAGTTTGTGGAGGGCGACCAACTCCACCCCGCTGGAAATGTCGAGAAGATGGCGCAGGGCATACCGCTGACTGACGACGACCGCCTGCCCTGGCTCGACCGGATCGGCGAGGAAATAAAGACCGCGCAAAGAGCATCGCAAGGGCTGGTGATTTCCTGTTCGGCGCTGAAGAGAAGCTATCGGGACAGGTTGAGGCAGGCGGCGGACGGGCATCTGGCCTTTGTTTTCCTCGAAGGGTCCCGCAACCTGCTGCTGTCGCGGATGCAGGCTCGTCAGGGCCATTTCATGCCCGCGACTTTGCTCGACAGCCAGTTGCAGACACTGGAGCCGCCGACCGGTGAAGCTGGTGTGGTGACAGTGGCGATCGACAATGCCTTGGATGATATTGTGGCACTGGCTTGCCAGCGGCTGAGCGGCATGGCCGTCAAGGGAGGAGATTAACATGCAGGATAACTACAGAGCAGATGTCGCCGTCATCGGTGCCGGTATCATGGGAACCGCGATCGTCACCCGATTGATCGAAACCGGGCATAAGGTCTCCGTCTTCGACCTGGATACCGAAAAAGTCGCTGTTTTGGAGGCCAAGGGCGCACGCGCGGCCGGCTCTGTGGAGGAAGCGGTCTCACGGTCGGCGTTTTGTGTGCTGAGCCTCAATCACGCCAGCATCGTCCGCGCTGTCGTCTTCGGCGAAAAGGGTGTTGCGGCGGCTGCAAATGCCGACAAGGTGCTGATCGACATGTCCTCCATTGACCCCGCCGACACGGCCGACATGGCGATGCGGCTCCGTCGGGAAACCGGCATGGCATGGGTGGATTGCCCGCTCTCCGGCGGCGTGCCAGGTGCGCTGAGCGGACGCCTGACGATTATGGCCGGCGGCAGCCCTGAGGATTTCGAACGGGCGCGCGTGGTTATGCGGCATCTTGCCGCCAATTACACGCTGATGGGTGTATCCGGCGCGGGGCAGACCACCAAGCTGATCAATCAGCTGTTTTGCGCCGTGCTGTTTCAGGCCGTCGCCGAGGCGGTGAAGCTCGCCGAAGCTGGCGGCGTCGATCCGGCCGCCATTCCGGCAGCCCTTGCGGGCGGCAGGGCGGACAGCCGTATAATGCAGGAATTCATGGCGAAATTCGCCGCCCGGGATTTCTCGCCGACAGGCAGAATCGACAACATGTTGAAGGACTTGGATTCACTTCAGGCCTTCGCGCTGAAGACCAAGACGCCATTGCCGATGACCGGCTCCGTGGTCGAAATTCACCGCATGCTCTGCGCTGCCGGTCTCGGGCCGAAGGACTCCGCCGAGATGATGCGTCTTCTCGACGGATTTCAGGCCGGCTGACGTCAATCTCGCTGAGAAATTCGAGATCGTCATCTTTCCGCTTGACCATCCACAAATGTTATCGATAACATACGACCAATGACAACCGCAGCTTTGGGAGGAGCCACAGTGGAAGCCAAGAGACTGCTGGAGTTCCAGTCGATCACCAAGAGCTTCGGCGGCACGCAAGCGCTGCGGGACGTCTCGATCGATCTGCGCGAGGGCGAAATCCTCGCGCTGCTGGGGGAAAACGGCGCCGGCAAATCGACACTCATCAAGACGCTTGCGGGTATCTACAAGCCCGATGCCGGCGACATCCTGTTTCGCGGCCAGAGCTACCATCATCGTCCCCCGAAACCGAACGAGCGGCAGCCGGTTGCCTTCATCCACCAGGATCTCGGCTTGATCGAGTGGATGACCGTCGGCGAGAACATGGGCCTGTCGCAGGGTTTCTCGATGCGTCGCGGCCTGATCGATTGGAACAGGACGCAGGCGCGTGCCAAGGAAGCGTTGAAACTGGTCGGCTGCGACTTTGATCCCACCACGCGGGTCTCGGCGCTGTCGCGCACAGAAAAATCGCTTGTCGCCATTGCCCGTGC
The DNA here is from genome assembly GCF_023006465.1 of Rhizobium sp. PRIMUS64. Taxonomy (NCBI): domain Bacteria; kingdom Pseudomonadati; phylum Pseudomonadota; class Alphaproteobacteria; order Hyphomicrobiales; family Rhizobiaceae; genus Rhizobium; species Rhizobium sp. PRIMUS64. Next base: position 87,537 of record NZ_JALBGX010000006.1, read on the forward strand.
GCTTGCCGTCGAAGCCGACGTGCTGGTGCTCGACGAGCCGACGGCGAGCCTTCCCGCCGATGAAGTCGATCGGCTGTTCAACGCGATCCGCCCCTTAAAGGATCGCGGCGTCGGGATGATCTACGTCTCCCACAGGCTCGACGAGATTTTCCGGATTGCCGATCGGGTCGCCGTTCTGCGCGACGGATGCATGGTGGGACAGAAGCCGGTCAGCGAGACGACCCCCGACGAGCTGGTGACGATGATCATCGGCCGCAGCGGTGACAGCCTGTTTTCCAAGACCCAGATCACGCCCGGCAAGGCGATCGTCAAGGTTCGCGATCTCGTTTGCGCCGGCACGGGCGCGATATCGTTCGATATCCGCGAGGGCGAGCTTTTGGGATTGGCTGGATTGCGTGGCGCCGGTCAGGAACGGATCGGCCGCGCCCTGTTCGGTTGCGAGCCCTTCAACGGCTCGGTTCTGCTGCATGACGAGGCCCCCGACCTTTCCAGTCCGCGGCGGGCTATGGCGTCGGGCATCGGCTTGATTGCCCGTGACCGGACGGAGGAATCCGTGGCGCTCTCGCTTTCCATTCGGGAAAATACCTATCTCAATCCGGGAGCCGTCGGACGTGGGCTTTTGTCCTTCCTGTCGCCGCGCGGCGAAGCCGATCTTGCCCATAAGATCGGCCATTCCGTCGGCCTGCGGCCGAACGATCCGGATCTGCCGGTGGAGGCCCTGTCGGGCGGCAACCAGCAAAAGGTGGTCGTCGGCCGCTGGCTGGCGACCGGCCGCAAGCTGTTGGTCGCAGAAGATCCGACCGCCGGCGTCGATATCGGAGCGCGCGCGGAGATCTACCGTCTGATCACCCAGGCGCTCGAGGCCGGTCTCGCGGTTGTCGTGGTGTCGACGGACTTCGAGGAAATCGCCCATATCTGCCACCGCGCGCTGGTTTTCTCGCGCGGCAAAATCGTCAGCGAACTGACTGGAAGCGCTCTGACGACGGAGGCGGTCATCACGGCCGCATCCGCGTCGGAAGCCGCTTGAGCCATCGGGAGAACAGCCATGCAATCCATTGAATCCACGGCGCTGGAGCCGACCAAGAGCGAAATGGCCGGTCTGTCCACCGGACAGAAGATCGGGCGCCTGATCCCGGTTTACGGTTTGGTGATCCTGACCGTCGGTCTGATCGTGATCTTCTCGATCCTTCTACCTGATACGTTCCCGACCGTGTTGAACGTCCGCTCGATTGTATCAGACAAGGCAATCATTGCGCTTCTGTCGCTCGCCGCGATGATCCCGATGGCATCCGGTCGCATAGACCTGACCGTCGGCTATGGCATCGTGCTCTGGCACATCCTCGCCATCAGCCTGCAGACGGCCTACGGCCTGCCCTGGCCGGTCGCGGTCGTCATCGTCCTCGCGCTCGGCGTTCTGACCGGCTTCATCAACGGGCTGCTGGTCGAGGTTGCGAAGATCGACAGCTTCATCGCAACACTCGGCACCGGAACGGTTCTCTACGCGCTTGCGCTCTGGCACACCGGCGGGCGGCAGGTGGTCGGCGTCCTGCCGGAGGGATTCTATGCGCTGAACGGCACCATGCTGTTCGGCCTGCCGATCACCGGCTTCTACGTGCTGCTGATTGCGATCTGCATGTGGATCGTGCTCGAATACCTGCCGATCGGCCGTTACCTCTACGCCATCGGCGCCAATCCGAAGGCGGCCGCACTCAATGGTATTCCCGTCCGCAAATTCGTGATCGGCGCATTCGTCACCTCGGGGCTGCTGGCGGCTCTGACCGGGGTCCTTCTCGCCTCGAAGCTGCGCATCGGCCAGGCGAGCGTCGGCCTCGAATATCTCCTGCCGGCGCTTGTCGGCGCGTTCCTCGGATCGACGACGATCAAGCCCGGACGGGTGAACGTCTGGGGCACCTTGATCGGTGTCATCATCCTGGCGGTCGGAATATCAGGAATTCAGCAATTCGGCGGGTCGTTCTTCGTCGAACCGCTGTTCAACGGCGTCACCCTGCTGATTGCCATCGGCATAGCAGGTTACGCCCAGCGCAAGCGCGGAGCTGTGAGGAGGATCACACCCGCATCCAAATGAGGATGCCGGCTCAACCCGGCATTTCATAACAAACAAAATGGAGGAGTGAACATGAAGCGCAGAACGTTATTGCAGGCAACGGTCGCAACCGTCGCCGTTATGCTCAGCATGCCGGCACTGGCCGATTCAATGGCTGACGCCAAGGCCGTGGTGGAGAAGTATGCTTCCAAGGTGAGCGCCTGGGATGGCCCGACGAGCGGCCCCAAGGGCGCTGCCGGAAAGAACATCGTCATTCTTGCCGCCGATATGAAGAATGGCGGCATCCTCGGCGTGGTCAATGGCGTGCAGGAAGCGGCAGGCGCGCTGGGCTGGACGGTGAAGGCGCTTGACGGCGCCGGTTCGATCGGCGGGCGGACCGCGGCTTTCGGCCAGGCCATGGCGCTGAAGCCGGATGGTATCATCATCAACGGCTTTGATGCGGTCGAGCAGAAGCCGGCGATGGAAGCAGCCAAGGCTGCCGGCATTCCAATGGTTTCCTGGCACGCTGCCTCGGCCGTCGGTCCGGTTCCCGAAGTCGGTGTCTTCGCAAACGTCACCACCGATGCGATGGAAGTGTCGAAGTCCGCGGCGGATTGGGCTTTTGCCGATGCCGGCGGCAAGCCTGGTGTCATCATCTTCACCGACTCCACCTATGCGATCGCGATCGCCAAGGCCGATCGCATGAAGAAGGAGATCGAGGATCTCGGCGGCACCGTGCTCGAATATGTCGACACGCCGATTGCCGAAACCTCTCAACGCATGCCGCAGCTCACCACCTCGCTTCTGCAGAAGTATGGCGCGAAGTGGACGCATTCCCTGGCGATCAACGACCTCTATTACGACTTCATGGGACCTTCGCTCGCCTCGGCCGGCATTGCAGGCGACGGAAAGCCGGTGAACGTCGCAGCCGGCGACGGTTCGGAGAGCGCCTATCAGCGTATCCGCGCCAAGCAGTTCCAGGCCGTCACGGTCGCCGAGCCGCTCAACCTCCAGGGCTGGCAGCTCGTTGACGAATTGAATCGCGCCTTTGCGGGCGCTCCATGGTCGGGCTACGTATCGCCGCTGCATGTGGTGACCAGCCAAAACGTCGAGTTTGACGGTGGACCGAAGAACAGCTTCGATCCCGACAACGGCTATCGCGATCAATACAAGAAAATCTGGGGCAAATAACCCTCCCAATCAGGGCGTATCGACCGATACGCCCTGATGTTCCGACAACACACCACCATCGATCCAGCTCCGGCGAGTTTTGGAAAAGAGAACCTATGATCATTCGATATGCTTTGTTTGAAGGCGAAATCCATTCCGGTCGGGAAGAAGAATTCCGCCAATTCGTGCGGCAGCGGCTCGTCCCTCTCTGGACGAAATTTCCGGGGGCCGAGGAAATACGGGTGCTGGATGGGATGGAGCGCGACGAGGGCGCCCCGGTCTACGCCATGGCCTTGGCCATTCGCTATCCCGATATGGATGCGGTGAAGGCGGCACTTCTCTCCGATGTGCGGTCGCAGAGCCGCGAAGTCACCGGCGAACTCCTGCAACTCTTCACCGGCAAGGTGCATCACCACGTATTCTCGGCCAATGAATACGCACCACATATTGCCTGACATCAGACGAGTCTGACATTCAGACGGTTCGGGCGCCTGAAGGTGGTTGAACAAAGACCTGTAAAGCGCCCGCGGATGACGGTCCCAGGCGCTTTTTTCACGCCTGCTAACGCCGATCATCCTGCGAAGGCGCCGGATGCGATCGTTCCGGTTGCTCGACTTTTGGGGACAATTTTCCACCAGCGGCGCTTTTATTAAACTAAATAGTCTATCAATTTAGTAGATTATCCGCCATCTTACCGTGCATCGTTCCTGCAAACAACAATCCGAAACGGGAAGATCGACGATGACATTGGCAAAGACATTCAAAATTGCGTTGTTCAGTCTGCTTGGTCTCAGTGCCATTCACGGTCCGGCGTCAGCCCAGGCAGACGCCCCCCTGCTTTCCAAAGTGCCGCCAGGCACGGTGCTGACGATCGGCGATCCGGTCACTCAGAAAGCTCTCGAAGTGTCCGGCCTCGATAAAGAGCTCAGTTTTGAAGTCAAATGGGCCAATATCAGCGGCGGGCCGCAGACGTCGGAAGCTTTCCGCGCCCATGCGCTCGATGTCGGATCGGTGGCCGAGATCCCCTCGATCTTCGCCAACTGGAACAACCTCCCCGTCCGCAACATCGCCTATCGCGAACGCCGTGACCCGATCGCCAATCCCATCTATCGCTTCGGCATCGCACCAGGCGTAGCCGTCAAGACGCTGGCGGATTTCCGCGGCAAACGCATCGCCTTCAGCCCGGGGCAGGCTCAGGGCACGCTCGTTCTGCGTGCCCTCCATGCCGCAGGCTTGAAGAGCGGCGACGTCACTCTGGTGGAACTGCCAAGCACCAGCGACGTCTATCCGAAGGCATTGGCGAGCAAGCAAGTCGACATCGCACCGCTCGGCGGCGTCTATATCAGGCGCTATATCACCCAATACGGATCGGACGGAGCGACCCTCGTGGAGCATGGCCTGCGGGATGATCCGAGCCATCTTTATGCGCCGCAATGGGTTCTGGACGACCCCGCCAAGGCGGCCGCTCTCGCCGAATATGTCGGTCTGTGGGCACGCGCCACCGAATGGGTGAACCGGAACCCGGACCTCTGGATCAAGGAATACTACGTCGGTCAGCAGGGCCTTAGCCAGGAGGACGGGGAGTTTCTCGTCAAGCTGACCGGCGAACAGATCGTTCCCGCCGATTGGAGCGAAGTGAAGAAGCGCCACCAGGAAACCATCAACCTGCTGGCGGACGAGCTCGGCTACAAGTCTTTCAATGTCGAACAGATTTTCGACAACCGCTTCGAAAAGCTCGGCGCCGCGGCTTTGGCCAAGAGCCAGTAACGTTCGACACCCTTCGGAGAGGAGATCTGAAACATGGCAACCACTTGGGATGCAGATGAGGCGAAACTATCCCTGACAACAAGCGGGAGAGTTCATGGAGGCTCGCGCGCGACAAAGCCGGCCGGTCCGGCTAGCTCTGCTGGCCCCCGCGCCCGGCGCAGGCTGGGTCCCGGACCCGCGATCCCTTTCGGGTTGCAGATCGGGCCGGTATTGCTTGTCCTGACCTGGGTCGTCGGTTCGGCATTGGGATGGATCGACCCACGCATCCTGTCGGCGCCGTGGACTGTCATCGAGGCTTTCGTAAGGCTGATAGAGCAGGGTCGCCTGCAGGACAATTTCGTGACGTCGGCGACCCGCGCCTTGCTCGGCCTTAGCATCGGATTGCTGATCGGCACGATCCTGGCGGTTATCGCCGGCCTTTCCCGGACCGGTGAAGCCCTGATCGACGGGCCGGTCCAGATCAAGCGCGCGATACCGACGCTGGCCCTGATCCCCTTGCTGATCCTGTGGTTCGGCATCGGTGAGAGCATGAAGGTTACGACCATCGCGCTTGCCGTGATCGTGCCGATTTACATCCACACCCATAATGCGCTCCGCAGCATCGACAGCCGCTATGTCGAACTCGCCGAGACGCTGCGCATGAGCCAGAAGGACTTCATCCTTCAGGTGGTGCTGCCCGGCGCCCTGCCGGGTTTCCTTCTGGGCCTGCGGTTTGCCGTCACCCTCTGCTGGGTTTCTCTTGTTGTGGTCGAGCAGATCAACGCCACCAGCGGGCTCGGTTACATGATCGATCTTGCCCGCAATTACGGGCAGACCGACGTCATTCTCGTCGGTCTGGTGGTCTATGTGCTGCTCGGTCTCGTCTCGGACGGTCTCGTCCGCCTGCTTGAACGGAGGGTCCTCTCATGGCGCCGCACCCTGGCAAACTGAAGTCCGCAACCAAAGCCGTCCACGTGCGAAACCTCGATCGGCGATTTGCGACGAAGACGATCCTCGACGGCGTCGATCTCGACATCGAGGAGGGCGAGTTCGTTGCTCTGCTCGGCCGCAGTGGCTCCGGCAAAAGCACGTTCCTCAGGGCTCTTGCCGGTCTCGATCATGGCGTCGAGGGAACCGGCACCCTCGAGACGCCGGAGAGCCTCTCGGTGGTTTTCCAGGACGCCCGCCTGCTGCCGTGGCGTACCGTCATCCAGAACGTCACGCTCGGCTTGACCGGCGCCTTCGGCCAGGAAGCCGGACGGAAGGCTTTGGCGGAGGTAGGACTTGCGGGTCGGGAAACGGCGTGGCCGAACCAGCTTTCGGGTGGCGAGCAGCAGAGGGTCGCTCTTGCCCGTTCGCTGGTGCGCGAACCGGCCCTGCTTCTCGCCGATGAGCCGTTTGGCGCGCTTGATGCGCTGACTCGGCTGAAAATGCACGATCTGCTCAGGGAGTTGTGTGCAAGACACCGTCCTGCTGTGCTGCTCGTCACCCATGACGTCGACGAGGCGATTTCGCTGGCCGACCGGATACTGGTTCTCGACGAAGGGCGCCTTATCGAGGACCTCAAGATCGATCTGCCGACGCCACGCGATCACGGCGATCCGCGCTTTGCGCAATTCCGAATCCACCTTCTGAGCCGGCTCGGGGTCGAGCTTCCGGGCCGTAAGGCCGCCTGACATCAGCAACAGTTCAGTTTGATCTGGAGATAAGCCAATGAGCACATCGGAAAGGCAAATGCGGCTTGGCGCATTCATCATGGCGACCGGCCATCATATTGCCGCCTGGCGTCATCCGGAGGCGCAGGCCGATGCCGGCCTCAATATCGATCACTACCGCGAGCTTGCGCAGACCGCCGAACGCGGCAAATTCGATCTCGTCTTCGTCGCCGACAGTCCGGCTGGATGGGACCGCGCCAAGGACCCGGAAGCGCTTCGCCGCACCGCCCAGGGCGCGCATTTCGAGCCTCTGACCCTTTGGGCCGCGCTCTCCCAGGTGACCAAACATATCGGCTTCGTCGCCACGGCATCGACGACCTACGAGGACCCTTACCTTCTCGCCCGCAGATTTGCGTCGCTGGACTATATCTCCAAGGGTCGTGCGGCATGGAATGTCGTCACGACGGGAGCGGATGTTTCGAAGAATTTTTCAATCGCAGGCCATCCCGCCCATGCCGATCGTTATGAGCGGGCCGAGGAATTCGTCGACCTGGTGAAGGGCCTGTGGGATTCTTATGAGGACGATGCCTTCATCCGCGACAAGGAAAGCGGGGTCTATCTCGATCCCGATAAGGTGCATCTTGTCGATCACAAGGGCAAGTTCTTCTCGGTGGCCGGTCCGCTCAACGTCGGCCGTCCGGTTCAGGGCTATCCTGTTATCGTGCAGGCCGGGGCATCCGAACCGGGGCGCGAACTTGCCGCCCGCACGGCCGAGATGATCTTTACCGCCAACCAGACTTTCGAGGATGCGCAGGAATTCTATTCCGACGTCAAAGGGCGGCTGGCCCGCTATGGACGCCGGCCGGACGAACTGCTGATCAGTCCCGGCATATTCCCTGTTCTCGGCGGGACGGAAGCGGAAGCCCAGGCGAACTACGACCATATCCAATCGCTCGTTCATCCCTCCATCGCCTGGAATATCCTTGCCCGCCACTACAAGGGCGTCGACCTTTCCGGCTACTCGCTGGACGATCCCGCCCCTCCCCTGCCTGAAAATACCGAACTCAACAAAAGCCGCCTCAAGCTGGTTTCCGATCTGGTCTCGCGCAACAATCTGACGCTGCGCCAGTTCTATCTGGCGGTTGCCACCGCTCGTGGCCATCGGACGGTTGTGGGAACGCCCGAGCAGATCGCCGATGCGATGCAGAGCTGGTTTGAGAATGGTGCGGCCGATGCCTTCAACATCATGCCGCCGATCCTGCCCACCGCTCTGACCGATTTCGTCGATCAGGTCCTGCCGATCCTGCGCAAGCGCGGTCTGTTCCGGCACGAATATGAAGGCACGACGCTGCGGGAAAACTTGGGCCTTCAGCGCCCGTCGAATGGCTTTGTGGTTCAGGCGGGGCAGCAGCAAAAGGCGCAGGCGGCCGTATGATTTCCCAGGGGGCTTCCCCCTGGTTTCCTTGTTCCAATCACACAGAACTGCAGCATGCATGAGCAATAATTCCGAATTTCTCTGGTATATTCCCAACGACGTCAAAGCCGGTCATCGCGGCGATTCCGCTGTCGAGAACCACAACAGCCTGGATACGCTGACCAGCCACGCAAGGGCGCTGGAGGAACATGGCTGGAAGGGCGCGCTCATCGGCACCGGTTGGGGCCGTCCCGACACGTTCACCGTCGCGGCCTCACTTGCCGCCCGGACCACCACCTTCGAGCCGCTAATTGCGATCCGCCCGGGCTATTGGCGGCCGGCGAACTTCGCGTCCGCGGCGGCGACGCTGGACCACCTGACGGGCGGCCGGGTGCGGATCAACATCGTGTCGGGCAAGGACAATCTGGCTGCCTACGGCGACAGCGAGGGCGATCAGGCGCATCGCTACGGCCGCACCAAGGAGTTCATGCGGCTGGTCCGCAGACTGTGGACCGAGGATAATGTCACTTCGGCGGGTGAGCACTTCCGGGTTGCCGACTCTACCGTGGTGCCGCGCATCCAGGTCCGCGGCGACCGTCGGCACCCGAAATTCTATTTTGGCGGGGCCTCGGAAGCGGCAGAGCGGGTGGCCGCCACCGAGGCCGATGTCCAGCTCTTCTGGGGCGAGCCGCTCGATGGTGTCCGCGAACGGATCGCGCGGCTCAAGGCGCTGAGCAGGGAGCTGGACCGCGACCTCCCGCCGCTGGAATTCGGACTGCGGATAACGACGCTGGTCCGGGACACCACCGAACAGGCCTGGGCCGATGCCGAGGCGAAGGTCGCCGAGATGGTCAGAAGCAAGGGCAGCGGCTGGCACGATCACCAGCGCGCGCTCGCCGTCGGCCAGCAGCGGCTGCTCGATCTGCATGAGCGCGGCGACGTCCTCGACGACAACCTCTATACCGCCCCGGGCAAGTTCGGCGGCGGCGGCGCCGGCACCACCTGGCTGGTCGGCTCGGCGGAAGACGTCGCCCGCTCGCTGCGCAAATACCAGGATCTCGGCATCACCCATTTCGTGCTGTCCGACACGCCGTATCTCTCCGAAATCAAGCGGCAGGGCGATCAGCTACTTCCGCTGCTACGCAGCTAAAGCCGGAAGCGCCGACGCTCCGGCACCGCAGCTGCAATTCATGCCGTTGCCGAGACCTTTCAGCAAATCACGGCCCGATGCCAGGACGGCGTCGCGTAGTCGCAGGTAAGCCGCAGAGCCTTGTTGCGCAGGGGAGTCCGCGGATTTCGCAACCACCGGGAGAGCGCTCCTCAAATAGTCCGTCCGAAAAGCGCAAATGCTATCCAGATATGGCGATATAGCATGCTCCGTCGGCTCCGTTTACACTCTCTAAAATATATTCCTCTAATTTTTTTTAGACATCGGGGCGACGTTCTTTAGGCTCGTCACCTCCGCCATGATGGCGGGTCAGGCACCCGAACTTCGCATGAAATCGGCTTTTATTGCTTTGACGGATGTTCCGTATCTCAAGCGCGATTCCGGGCACAGGGGTGCCTGTCGGAATGCACTCGGAGACATACCGAGGCTCGGCATTCGAACGAGATATGACAAGCAATCCTGGCTGCGAGACATCCTTCCAACAAACCTCACCGCGCGGGGAGAGTGCATATGAAGAATATCATGAGTTTCGGGGTTGTGGCGCGCTTGGCGCTTGGCTTCAGCGTTCTCCTTTTGCTGATGGTCGGCTTGACCATCTATTCGACGGAAAAAGTTGCGCAGATCAACGATAAGCTTGGAACCATCAACGACGTCAACAGCGTGAAGCAGCGGTTTGCTATCAACTATCGCGGCAGCGTGCATGATCGGGCAATCGCCATTCGCGACGTCACCCTGGTGACGTCTGCCGATGAACGGAAGGCCGCCGAGGCATTGATCGAAAAGCTGGCGGCCTCCTACGCCGAAAATGAAAAGCGCATGGCGGATATGGTTGCATCTCCGGCCGGTGCGACGGAACAGGAAAAGACCATTCTCGGTGAGATCGCGGACATCCAGGCGAAGACCAATCCATTGGTCGCCCAGATCATTGCACTGCAGGAGAAGGGCGACGGCGAGGCTGCCCGCAAGATCCTGCTCGAACAGGCTCGACCGGCCTTCGTTGCCTGGCTTGGCGCCATCAACAAATTCATCGACTATCAGGAAGCGCTGAACAAATCGATTGGCGGCGAGGTTCGCAGCACGGCAAGCGGCTTCAAGCCATTGGCGCTGACCGCGCTCGGCATTGCGGCTGTTCTTTCACTGGTTGCCGCCGCCGTCACCGCACGCACGATCGTCGGCCCGCTGGCAAAACTTCAGCTTTCGCTGAAAGCAATGGCGGAGGGCAATCTTGATGGCGATCGTCGCCTCGAAGCGCGGGGCGACGAGATCGGCAAGCTTGCACGGGCGGTGGCAGGGCTGCGCGATGCAATTTCAGCAAAGGCGGAACGGGAAGCTGACGCCGAGGCGAAGAGAGCCGTGTCGGAGCGGCATCGCCTCGAACAGGATGCCGATGAACGCCGCACCCTTGCCGAGCAGACGGACAAGGCTGTCGGCCAGCTTGGCGATGCATTGCAGGCGCTGGCGGACGGCGACCTCACACAGCAGATCGGCACTCCGTTCATTCCGTCTCTCGAAAAGCTCAGAGCCGACTTCAATTCTGCAGTCGAAAAGCTCCGTGCCGCCATGCAGAAGGTTGCCCAGAACGCCAGCGCCATCGCGGCCGGTGCACAGGAAATCCGCTCCGCCTCCGACGATCTCGCCAAGCGGACCGAACAGCAGGCAGCCTCCGTCGAGGAAACCGCGGCTGCGCTGGAAGAGATCACGACCACCGTTGCCGACTCGAGCAACAAGGCTCAGGAAGCCGGCCAACTCGTTCGCAAGACGAAGGACAGTGCGGAGCGCTCGGGCAGCGTCGTTCGGGATGCGGTCGATGCCATGGGCAAGATCGAATCCTCCGCCACCGAAATCGGCAGCATCATCGGCGTCATCGATGAAATCGCGTTCCAGACCAATCTGCTTGCGCTCAATGCCGGCGTCGAAGCCGCCCGCGCCGGTGAGGCAGGCAAGGGTTTTGCCGTCGTCGCTCAGGAAGTGCGCGAGCTGGCGCAACGTTCCGCCAAGGCAGCAAAAGAAATCAAGGAACTCATCAACGCTTCGAACGGCCACGTGAAAAGCGGCGTTGCCCTGGTTGGCGAGACCGGAAAGGCGCTGAAAGAGATTGCGGAGCAGGTACAGCAGGTCGACGGCAATGTGGGGGCCATCGTCGGCGCTTCGCAAGAGCAGGCGACGGGGCTGAAAGAGATCAATACCGCTGTCAACAAGATGGATCAGGGCACGCAGCAGAACGCCGCCATGGTGGAAGAAGCCACAGCGGCCGCCCACAACCTGGCCAAGGAAGCCGACGCGCTGTTCCAGCTGCTGGGCCAGTTCAACATTGGCGGAGCGGTGGCACCGAAGCGCGTAGCGCAGCCCGCTGCCGCGGCGCCACATGCTCAACCGGCGCCCTCGCCTGCGCGCCAGATGGTTGCCAAAGTGAGTAAGTCGTTCCAGACGAATGGGAATGCGGCATTGGCCGGCGATTGGGAAGAGTTTTAAGTCGCCCTGATTTCCCTCCAGTCTATGCTGGAACGCCAAAGCGGCATGATTTTACGAAGGGCAGTGTTTGCTGCCCTTCGCATTTGAATCTTATGCCCGAGCCGGAGCCTTGGCCGGAAGCAGGGCATTGACCACGAGGGCAACGCCTATGTTTGCCGCAAGCGCCAGCAGTCCCGTGTAGACGGTGAAGGGTTCGCCGCCGAGGCTGATCAGATGCAAAGGTTTCCAACCGGCATCCCAGACGAGGAAAGTACCGCCGCCGAAGCCGACGAACCAGCCGGCAAGCAGACCGGGTGCGCGGAACCAATTGGTATAGAGGCCAAAGACCAGCGCCGGAAGCGTCTGCAGGATCCAGATGCCGCCGAGCAGCTGCAGGTCGAGTGCGAACTGCGTCGGCAGGAAGATGATGACGAGAAGCGCACCGATCTTCACCACGAGCGAGGTGATCTTTGCAACCTTGGCCTCACCCGCATCGCTGACGCCGGGGTCGACATAGGCTTTCCAGAAATTGCGGGTGAAGAGATTGGCGGCACCGATGCTCATCACCGCTGCCGGCACCAGCGCGCCGATAGCGATCGCCGCAAAGGCGAAGCCGGAGAACCAGCCTGAAAACAGCGTCTTGAACAGCGTGGGAACAACGTCATTGGCGCTGTCGAGCTTCAGGTTGGCGGCATGCCCCATATAGCCGAGCAGCGCCAGAAGGCCGAGCAGTAGCGTATAGGCGGGCAGCATGATCGCATTCTTGCGGATCGTCTTGCCGCTGTTGGAGGCAAAGATGCCCGTCAGCGTATGCGGATACATGAAGGCCGCGAGCGCCGAACCCAAAGCGAGCGTGGCATAGGCGACATACTGATTGCCGCCGAGCAGCAGGTTGCCGGAACCCTTGGCCTGGAAGGCCGCATCGGCCGAGGCGAAGACGTTGGCGTAGCCTCCGAGTTTCGACGGGATCAGTGCGACGGCCGCGATCACGACGATATAGATCATGATGTCCTTGACGAAGGCGATCAGCGCCGGTGCGCGCAAACCCGCGGAGTAGGTGTAGAGCGCCAGCACGATGAAGGCGATCGCCAGCGGCAACTCGCCATGCAGCCCGAGCGCCTTCAGGACCGCCGTCATGCCGACGAGCTGGAGGGCAATATACGGCATGGTGGCGATGACGCCCGTTGCCGCCACGGCGAGTTCGAGACTGCGCGATCCGTATTGACCGTGAACGACGTCGGCAGCCGTTACATAGCCGAAATCCTTGGCGCGTTTCCACAGCACAGGCATGACCATGAAGACGAAGGGGTAAACGACGATGGTGTATGGCAGCGCAAAGAAGCCGTAGGCTCCGACAGTATAGACCAGCGCCGGGACGGCGATCACGGTGTAGGCGGTATAAAAATCGCCGCCGACCAGGAACCAGGTGATCCAGGTGCCGAAGTTGCGTCCGCCGAGGCCCCATTCATCGATATGGGCCAGCGTTTCGGGCTTGCGCCAGCGGCTGGCGACGAAGCCCATGACCGTGACGAGCGCGAAAAAGAAGATGAAGACGGCAAGCGCCGTGCCGTTGATGTCAGTCGTCATGGCGGGTGCTCCGATAGGCGATCCAGGTCAGCGTCGCAGTGATCGGCACCCAGAGAAGCTGATACCAGTAAAAGAACGGAAAGCCGAAAAGCGACGGCTCGCGGACATTGTAGAAGGGCGGCCAGAGCAGACCTATGTACGGAATGATGAGCAGCCACAGCGCTGCCTTGCTACGTGGTTTTTCCATGTCGGAATACCTTTCAGGCGCCGCGACGGCGGTCGCCATGTTCCAGTTGTCGGCGTGGAAGGCAGGTCTGTCAGCCGGCGGCCGCGGCAGCCCGGGTTCGGGTCGCTCGAGGTTTTTCGACCGATCGAAAGCTGATGTAATACATGTGAATTCCTCCCAACGGCTCGCACTTGGCCAGCCGTGGATGGAGTCCTATGGCGTTGATTTTGTCCTCACAAGATGGGCGCGCCGCCGAAATGCCGGAGCCTACCCAGAAGTGGGTAGGCTAGATTTACCCGACTTTCGAGACGATGCCATGATCGAGCGCGTAGCGGATAAGGCCTGCCGTGGTCGTGATGCCGAGCTTCCTCTTGAGGTTCTTGCGATGGGTTTCCGTCGTGGCGGAGGTTATCCCGAGCACGTCGGCGATCTCCTTGTTGCTCCTGCCGGCAACGATCAGCCCGAGAATGTCGCGTTCGCGCGGCGTCAGGGGATCGCTCCCCTCCTCGGCGCGTTCGCCCATCAGCGCGTCGAACACGCCCGACGAGAAATATGTCCCACCACTTGCCACGGTCTCGATGGCCGAGACGATCTCGTCGGTCGAAACGTCCTTCAGGACGTAACCGGCAGCGCCATGCATGACCGAGGAGGAAATATACTCGCGGCTGTCATGCATGGAGAGCATCACGACCCGCGCCTGGGGAAGTTCGTTCCTGAACAATTCGATCGCATCGATGCCGCTCAGCTTCGGCATGTTGATGTCCATCAGCACGACCTGCGGCAGGACCTGCCGGCCGATCTCGAGCCCTGCTTGCGCGAGCCCGGCCGTACCGGCAACTTCGATATGGTCGAATGTTTCGAGCACGGCCTTCAATCCGTCCAGCACCAGCGGATGATTGTCGATCAAGAGCACCCTGATTTTCGGGCGTTCCGTCATGCGGCTTCCGCCTGCTGGTCGGCGGGACGATTGGCCGATTTCGGCATCATCGCCGTCAGCGTCGTCCCGGTCTCGCTGCTGTTGATCAACAGCAGGCCGCGGAAGTGAGCCATCCGCTCCTGCATGTTGCGCAGGCCGAGACCTGATCTGCCGGAGACCCCGTCCTTGATGCCGTCGAAGCCGGTACCGTTGTCGGTGACGGTCATGCGGGCCCGGCCGCCGTCGCTCCAGAGCTTGACCGCAAGCCGGGAGGCGCCCGAGTGCCGCTCGACATTGTTGAACGCTTCCTGTGCGACGCGATAAAGCGCGGTATTGGCTTCGGCCTTGAGCGTGTCAGTGAAGCCCGAAGCGTCGATTTTCGTCTCGACCCCCGTCCGCTCGGCAAAATGATAACACAGCGCCTCGAGAGCAGCCGTCAGGCCGAGGTCGTCCAGCACGCGCGGGCGCAGATCGTGCGAGAGCCGCCTGATTTCCTTGATGGCGCTGTTCAGCGCTTCGACACCGCGGTCGATGGTGACAGCCGCATCGTCGACATTGGTTCTGACTTTACGGACGGCAAGATCCATCGCATAGCGCACGCCGACGAGATTTTGGGAGATGCCGTCGTGCAACTCGCGCGCCAGCCGTGCGCGCTCTTCTTCCTGCGTATCGATGACCCGCTGTGTCAGCGCCTTGAGCCGGCTGTCGGCCATGCGGCGCTCGTGGAACGTCAGCAGCATGCAGGTCGTGAAAACGACGAGCACCGAAGGCACGGCGATCAGCGCGACGATGACGAAGGTCCGTCTTATGTTGGCGCGCATCCCGGCGTTGGCGGCGGCACTTTGGGCAAAGACGTCATCCAGGTAAACGCCGGTGCCGACGACCCAGTGCCATTTGTCGAGACTGACGACGAAGGAGAGCTTGTCGGCGATCTGTCCGGTCGATGGCTTCTGCCATTTGTACTGATGCAGACCGCCGCCCGCTCTTGCCGTGGCGATCAGTTCGGCAATGACCTTGTCGCCATCCGGGTCGGTGAG
The DNA here is from genome assembly GCF_023006465.1 of Rhizobium sp. PRIMUS64. Classification (NCBI taxonomy): domain Bacteria; kingdom Pseudomonadati; phylum Pseudomonadota; class Alphaproteobacteria; order Hyphomicrobiales; family Rhizobiaceae; genus Rhizobium; species Rhizobium sp. PRIMUS64. Next base: position 102,891 of record NZ_JALBGX010000006.1, read on the forward strand.
GTCGAGCCAATTGTGCCCATGGCGGAAACTCTGGCGCGGATGGACGATGTTGTTGCCGTCGTAATCGTAGACAAAGAAATATCCGTCCTTGCCGTAATCGAGCGAGGTCAGAATCGCCGCCACCTGCTGCTTGGCGGCTTCGTCATCAGAACCGGCATTGTCATAGATCGTCTGGATGGCGGACAGGGCAAGATTGGTCAGGTTGAGGATCTCGGCTTCCTTGGTCTTCAGCATGTTCTGCTCGAACGCGTCGATGCTGTTCTTGGCGAGGTTTGCCGATTGCCATGTGATGAAGGTGGTGATCGCAAGGATCGAAATGACGAGCGGAACGATCGCCAATGCGATGATCTGGTGTCGTAACGTCAACGATCATTCCTCCCGAGAATTTGCGCCGGGAATTATGCCCTTTGTCAAATGCGAGTCCAGCGGCTTGTCGGAACCAATGCCGGCGGAGCCATCGCGTCTGCGCTATTCCAGCGGGACGAAGAGGCCGAGTTTGACGTCGCGCAGAACGACATTCGTGTGCATGCGGCGGATCTGCGGATTGTCAGCCATGATCAAGGCAGCGATGTCGTCGTAATGCTCGACGTCGCGGGCGGTGACGATCGCAATCAGATCGACCGCGCCTGTGACATAATAGACCTGCTGGATGTGATCCTGCTTCTCCGCCCAGAGGCGGAACTTGGCCAGCGCGTCGTAATTGTCCCGCTCGATCTCCATCCCGACGATGAACACCATCGCTGTGCCCGTCGCCTTGCGGTCGACGACGGCCACCTCCGCCTTGATGATCCCTTCTTCGCGCAGCCGCTTCAGCCGCCTCTGCACGGCCGAGACTGACAGTCCGATCCGTTCGGCGATCGTTTCGGCTTTCAGCTGGCAGTCGCGCTGAACGATATCGAGAATGTCGCGGTCAAAACGATCGAGTTGTTCCATTGTCCAGTCCTAGTCTCGCCGCAACAATTCGCGCATTCTGCCGTAATTGCCGCACGAGGAAGATTATTTTGCATAAAATATGCAGAATAGATGAAAACTGCGCGAAAAAACCGCGTTATTTTATCATTATCCTTCGCAAATTCAATTCAGCCGGAACCATGCATGCCAGATCAACCCTTTCCTGCTCTTCGCGTCGAAGATCTCCATAAAAGCTTCGGCTCGCAAGAGGTTCTCAAGGGTATCTCGACGCAGGCCGCAAAGTCCGATGTGATTTCGATCATCGGCTCGTCGGGCTCCGGCAAAAGCACCTTTCTCAGATGCATCAATTTCCTGGAAACGCCTGATCGTGGCCGCATTGCCGTAAACGGCGAGGAAATCGCGCTCAAAATGGGGCGAGGCGGCCGGCTGCAGCCGCGCAGCTGGCGGCAGATCGAGCGGATACGGACCGGATTGGGGATGGTCTTTCAGAGTTTCAATCTCTGGGCCCATCGTACGGTGCTGGAAAACGTCATTGAGGCGCCGGTACACGTCATGGGCATTTCGCGGCGCGAGGCTATCGAAAAGGCTGAGGCCCTGCTCCACAAGGTCGGGCTCTTCGATAAACGCGACGCCTATCCCGCTTTCCTCTCCGGCGGTCAGCAGCAGCGTGCTGCGATTGCCAGAGCGCTCTGCGTGGATCCTGATGTCATGCTGTTCGACGAGCCGACATCGGCGCTTGATCCGGAACTGGTCGGCGAGGTGCTGAAGGTCATCCGCGATCTGGCGGAAGAAGGCCGGACCATGCTGATCGTCACGCATGAAATGCGCTTTGCCCGGGATGTCTCCAGCCGTGTTCTCTTCCTGCATCAGGGACGGATCGAGGAGGAAGGCTCCCCGGAGCAGATATTCGGGGCGCCGGTCAGCGCCCGCTGCCGGGAATTCACCGGCCTCAGCGCCCACTGATGCGCATCGATCTATCATCGACAACACAAACCAGGAGAATCCTGCGAATGAAACTGCTCCCCACACTGTTCGCCGGTGTAGCGCTAGCGCTTTCCGCCGTCACCGCACAGGCCGAAGTCCGCTTCGGCGTCATGAACGAATCCTATCCACCCTTCTTCGCCAAGGACGCCTCCGGCCAATGGCAGGGATGGGAGATCGACCTTATGAATGCCGTATGCGAAGAGATGAAGGAGAAATGCTCGATCGTCGAGATTTCCTGGGATGGTCTCATTCCGGCGCTCCAGAGCAAGAAGTTCGACGTGATTTGGTCGTCGATGTCGAACACCGCGGAACGCTCGAAGGTGATCGACTTCACCGACAAATATTACAACACCCCGAGCACCTTGATCGGTCCTAAGGATCAGAAACCGGGCGCCACTGCCGAGGACGTGAAGGGCAAGACCATCGGTATCCAGGTGTCGACGATCCAGTCGGAATATTACAAGAAATATTTTGCCGAGGCTGCCGAGGAAAAGACCTATCAGACGCTCGATGAGGCTTTTCAGGACCTCGCCTCCGGTCGTATCGACTATGTTTTTGGCGATTCACTGGCACTTGACGCGTTCCTCAAAAGCGATGGCGGCAAGGATTGCTGCGCCAAGATGGGCGACGTCGCCGACGACAAGGAGATTCTCGGAGCTGGCGTTTCGGGCGGCCTGCGCAAGGAAGACACGGAACTGAAAGCCAAGCTGAACACAGCCATTGCCGCTGTCCGTGCAAGTGGCCAATACGACACCATCAACAAGAAGTACTTCGATTTCGACATCTACGGCGCGAAGTAAGCAGCCCAACGATGGCGACCACGCAACAAGGTATTCTGGACCTGCTGTCTCCCTATCCTCCGGGATGGGGCGGCGTTCTTCTGGCAGGTGCAGTTTCCACGGTCGCCATCTCGGCTTGCGCCTTCGCGATCGGCCTGCTGCTCGGCACGGGCGGCGCGCTTGGAAAGCTTTCGGGCAATCGCATGCTTCGTCTCCTGCTCGATCTCTACACCACGCTGATCCGTGCCGTTCCCGAGCTGATCCTGATCGTCGGGCTCTATTATGCGGGCACCGATGGTCTCAACCGGCTGCTCGCCGCGTTGGACCTGCCACCGGTCAATGTGAACGGCTTCGTCGCGGCCGTCGCCGTGCTGGGCTTCGTCCAGGGTGCCTACATGACGGAGGTGCTGCGCGGCGCGATCCTCGCCATTCCCGTCGGCCAGATCGAGGCCGCCAAGGCCTTCGGCATGGGGCCGGTGTTGAGGTTCCGACGGATCCTGCTGCCAGCGCTCCTGCCGAACGCGCTGCCGGGCCTTGCCAATCTCTGGATGTCGGTCACCAAGGACAGCGCGCTGGTCGCGGTCGTCGGCTACCAGGAACTGGCGCTCGCCACCCGTCTTGCCGGGGCAAGCACCAAGCATTACTTCGTCTTTTTCCTTGCTTCGGCCCTTCTCTATCTCGCCATCACTCTTGTTTCCAACGTCGTCTTCAAACTGATCGAGGGACGGGTACGGCGGGGGCAGCCGCGTCTTGCCTGAAGAAAGCGCCCCATGAATTTCACCTGGATCTCTTCCTACTGGCCGCTTCTTCTGACCGGCGCCTGGCAGACTGTTTGCCTGCTGGTAATCTCGGTGGTGTTCGGCTTCGTCATCGCCATAGGCCTCGCCTTCGCGCAGGTCAGCGGCGGCAGACTGACGCGGCTGCTCGCCCGCGGCTACTGCACCTTCTTTCGCGGCACGCCGCTGCTGATACAGCTGTGGCTTCTCTACTATGGGGTTGGCTCGCTGCTGCCGATGGTCCCCGGCATCCGCCAGAGCCTGTTCTGGCCGATCCTGCGCGAGGGCTTCTTCTTCGCGGCCGTCAGTTTTACCCTGAACTACGCAGCCTATGAGGCAGAGGTGTTGCGCGGCGCGCTGCTTGCCGTTCCCAAGGGCGAACTCGAAGCGGGCCGGGCCGTTGGCCTGTCGCCCTGGATGCTGACCCGCCGCATCTGGCTGCCGCGCGCCATTCGCATCGCCCTGCCGACGATTGCGGGAGAGATCGTCATGCAGCTCAAGGCGACGCCGCTCGCCTTTACGGTGACGGTGATGGATCTCTACGCCGTGGCAAACAAGGTTCGGCAGGACACGCTGCTCGTCTATGAACCGCTGCTGGTCGTCACCCTCTTCTATCTCGCGCTGACCGCAGTGATCGCCCGCGTCTTTCGAGGTCTCGAAGCGCAGGTGCCGGTTCGCCGCTAGGCCGACGGAACAGGACTGGCCCATGAACTCCCTGGCGCACGAACCACGCGCACCTCGCCCACTTTGTTATGAAAAGCCCGCCGCCGATGACGGCGCGACAGACTGAATGGAGACTGCTTCATGAGCACGACGCGAATTCTCGATGGCGGCATGAGCCGCGAGCTGCTGCGGCTGGGTGCCGAACTGAAACAACCGGAATGGTCGGCATTGGCGCTGATCAATGCGCCGGATATCGTCCGTAGGGTACACCAGGAATTTATCGCCGCCGGTTCTGAGGTCGTTACGACGAACAGCTATGCGCTCGTGCCCTTTCACATCGGCGAGGATCGGTTCCGGAAGGAAGGGCCGGCGCTGATCCGTCTCGCCGGTCGCCTGGCGCGCGAGGCGGCGGATGCCGTTACCGATCGGAAGGTGCTGGTTGCCGGGTCGCTACCGCCGATCTTCGGTTCATATGAGCCGCAGAATTTTCAGCCTTCGCGGGTGCAGGATTATCTCCAGGTGCTTGTCGAGAACCTCGGCCCCTTCGTCGATATATGGCTCGGCGAGACGTTGAGCCTGATCGCCGAGGCAGAGGCCGTCCGCAAGGCGGTGGCGACATCAGGCAAGCCGTTCTGGATTTCCTTCACATTGGCGGATGACGAGGCAGCCATCAGTGGCGGCGAACCGAAGCTTCGCTCCGGAGAAAAGGTCGAGGATGCGGCATCCTGGGCGGTTTCATCGGGCGCTGAAGCTCTACTGTTCAATTGCAGCAAGCCCGAAGTCATGCAGGCGGCTGTGGAGACGGCAGCCCGGGTCTTCCGAAAGATGGATGCTCACATCGAAATCGGCGTCTATGCCAATGCCTTCGAAGGGGAAACAGGCGACGCAGCCGCCAATGAGGGCCTGCACGATACCCGCGCCGATCTGAATGACGACGCCTATTCGCGTTATGCCTGCTCCTGGGCCGAAGCCGGCGCGACCATCATCGGCGGCTGTTGCGGCATTGGCGCCGCCCATATCCATCGCTTGAGGAAGACGCTTTTGGGTTAAAGCGGCACGTCGGGAACTCGGCTATGTCGCAATTTGACGCCGTGTTCGTCAGCACGCTCGTTCCGCTCCTCGCCGCAACGGTGGTGGCCTATGCCGTCACCATCCTTCTGCTGCGTCGCTCGACCCTCACCGAGAAGATCGCGCGCCGCGGTCAGCACATCACACGCGGATATGGCGTCGACCCGTTCGAACTGTCCCGGGCAAATACTTTGCTCTTTGCGAAGGCTGGCGTCTGTAGACGTCAGTGCAGTCCGAACAGGTTCAGCAGCTCTTCGCGGTGTCGAACGAATTCCGGCGCGCTGCGGTCGCGAGGGCGGGGCAGATCGATTTCGATCAGACGCGGCTCGCCGCCCTTCTCCCGCGGCAGGATCAGGATCCGGTCGGCCAGGTAGATCGCCTCCTCGAGATCGTGAGTGACGAGGATGGTCGTCACATCCTCATCGCGCCAGATCCGTGCGAGTTCCTGCTGCATGCCGATCTTGGTCATTGCGTCGAGCGCGCCGAGCGGTTCGTCGAGCAGCAGGATCTCGGGCTGGACGGCCAGAGCCCGGGCGATGCCGACGCGCTGGGCCATGCCGCCGGAGAGCTGCCGGGGATAGGCCGCCTCGAACTGCTGCAGGCCGACGAGCTTGACATAATGGCGCGCCCGTCCCCTCGCCTGCTCACGCGACAGGCCCCTTGTTTTCAGCCCGAAGGCGACATTGTCGAGCACGGTCAGCCAGGGCAGAAGGCGCGGTTCCTGAAAGATGACGGCGCGCTCTGCGCCGACGCCTCGCACCGCCTTGCCATCGACGAGAACCTCACCCGTGTCGGAATCCTCAAGACCGGCCAGAACCCTGAGCAGGGTTGTCTTGCCCGAGCCGCTGGCGCCGACGATGGCGAGGCTTTCGCCGGAGCGGACGTGGAGGTTGACATCCCTGAGAACCTGTAGAGGTGCCCCGTTCAACCTGTAGGATTTGGAGAGGTGACGGATCGTCACTTCTCCGCGGCGCGTGTCCTCAGCGATGCTCATCACCATTCCTCAGTTGCTTGCCGGCTTGGCATCGGCGGTAAAGAGGATGTCTTTGGCCGCCAGTTGGCCCTGCTTCAGCTTGCCTTCGCGAACCAGCACGTCGATCCAGAACTGGATGTCGCGCTCGACCGGCAGGCCGCCGGCGCGCACGCCATAGCCGCGGAAGTATTGCGCGATATCAGCGTTCTCGCCGCGCTCGCTGAGGGCCTTGGCCAGGATCTTCTTGGTTTCCTCAGGATGTTCGCGGGCATAGTCGAGGGCGCGGGCCGACTGCTCGACGAAAATCTTCGAGACCTCCGGATGCTGGCGAATGAAATCGCGGCGCAGTACCACGAAGCCCCCGGCAATGTCTCCAAGCACGTCGGTATCGTCAAAAATCGGGCGCAGGCCGCCATTCTTCAGCGCTGCCCCCTCGAAGGTCGTCTGCCAATAGCCGAAGGCGGCAATATCCACCTGCTTGGAGCGCAGCACCTGTTCAAGCTGCGGCCCGGGAACGACGATCTGATTGGCTGCGTCCGTCGGCAGGTCGACGGAATGCAAGGCCTCGCGGATGGTATAGTCGAGATGCGCGCCGAGCGTATTGACCGCGATGCTCTTGCCGGCGATGTCCTTGATACCCTTGATGGGGCTGTCTTCCAGCACGTAAAAGGTCGACTGCACCTCATCATTAATGCCGTTCGAGGGATAGGCGGCGACGAAATCATTGCCGCCGATGATCGAATTCAGGACGGCGGAGGTTGCAGCGCTGCCGATTTCGACATCACCCGATGCCAGTGCAATCAGCGAGGCCGGGCCGCCCTGGGCGTAGCCGACATTTTCCAGCGTGATGCCCGTGCCTTCGAAATAACCGAGTTCGGCGGCGAGTTCATGGGCGGCAAGACCGCCCTGGCTGGCAAGGTAGCGCAGCTTCACCGTATCGGTGGCTGCGGCCGGCGTGGCAAGACCGAGAGCGATCACAGCCGGCAGAAGGATGTGGCGGGGATGGAATGTCATGTGGTGGTCCTTTTCGGAAGAGGAAAATCGGTGAAAGCAGGTCAGCGGCTCGGCTGAGACCAGCGGCAGAGGCGGCGCTGCAGCAAAACGAGCAAGGCATTGGCTGCAAGCCCAAGGAAGGCGAGCAGAAGGATCGCCGCAAACATCAGCGGGATCTGGAAATTGTACTGGGCGTTCATCACCTGGAAGCCGATGCCCTTGTTGGCGCCGATCATCTCGGCGGCAATCAGCAGGAGAAGCGCAGTCGTCGCCGAAAGACGCAGGCCGACGAAGATCGCAGGCACCGACGCCGGCAGGATGACGCGGTGGAAGATCGCCAGCGATCCGGCGCCATAGGTCCGCGCCATCTCGATAAGCTTCTTGTCCACCTCCTTGACGCCGCTGATCGTGGCGAGCAGGACCGGGAACAGCGTCGCCCAGAAGATCACGAAGATCTTGGATGTCTCGCCGAGGCCGAGCAGCAGGATGAAGACCGGATAGAGCGCCAGCGCCGAGGTCTGGCGGAAGAGCTGCAGGATCGGATCGAGCGCCTGTTCGACAGCACGAACCTGGCCCATGAACAGGCCGAGCGGAATGCCGATCACCACGGCAAAGGCAAAGGCGGTTCCGGATCGCTGCAGACTGATGGCGATATCATCCAGCAGCGCGCCGTTGGCAAGATTGGTCCAAAGAGCAGACAGGATCACGTTCAAGGGCGGGAAGACCGCGGGATTGACCCAGCCCCTGGTGCTCGACACCTGCCAGAGCACGAGGAAGCCGATGAGAAGGCCATAACGCGGCAAAAGCGATGCGAGCACGCCGCGCGCATGCGAGGCGAGAGTGGAAATATTGCTTTCGCTGCTCTTCAGGCGGCCGAAGCTTCTCGGAAGAGTCTGGTTGATCTCATAAGACATGGACCGCTCCTCACTCTGCTGCCTGGAGAGCGGCACGTCCTGCAGCCCATCGATTGGTCGGGAAAGGCAGGCCGAGGTTTTCGCGAAGCGTCTTGCCCTCATAAGCCGTCCGGAACAGCCCGCGGCGCTGCAGTTCCGGGATGACCAGATCGACGAAATCGTCGAGCGCTGTCGGCAGCCAGGGCGGCAGAATGTTGAAGCCGTCGGCAGCTTCGTTCTCGAACCATTTCTGCAGCGTATCGGCGATCTGTTCGGGCGTTCCGACGATGGTGTAGTGACCGCGAGCGGAGGCGATCCACTGATAGAGCTGACGAATGGTAAAGTTGTTTTCATCGGCGATCTGGCGGATGAGGGCCTGGCGGCTCTTCATGCCTTCCGTCGGCGGCGCGGGCGGCAGAGGCCCGTCGAGGTCATAACCGTGCAGGTCGAGCGTGCCGCCGGTCAGCCCATTGAGGAGGCCGATCCCGTCTTCTTCGACGATGAGCGAGGTCAGGCGGTCGTATTTCTCGCGCGCCTCCGCTTCGGTCCTGCCGACGAAAGCGGATACGCCGGGCATGACCAGGATGTGATCCGGATTTCGGCCGAGACCACGGGCGCGTGCCTTGATGTCCCGGTAGAACTCCTGGGCGGTTTCGATATGCTGATGGGCGGTGAAGATGACCTCGGCCGTTGCTGCGGCGAGCCCGCGTCCGTCTTCGGATTGACCGGCCTGGACGATGACGGGATGACCCTGCGGCGATCGCGACACGTTGAGCGGACCGCGCACGCTGAAGTGCTCGCCGCGATGGTCGGTGTCGTGCAGCTTCGACGGGTCGAAGAACACGCCGGAGTCCTTGTCCCGGATGAATGCGTCGTCTTCGAAGCTTTCCCAGAGTTTGCGGACAACGTCGACATGCTCGGCAGCGCGGCGATATCGGTCGGCATGCGGAAGCTGGGTGTCGCGGTTGAAGTTCTGCGCCGTCAGGTCGCCCGTCGTGGTCACGACGTTCCAGCCGGCGCGGCCCTCCGAGATCAGATCCAGCGAGGCGAACTTGCGGGCGGTTGTGTAAGGCTCTTCGTAGGTGGTCGAGGACGTGGCGATAAAGCCGAGATGAGTGGTGAAAGGCGCAAGGGCGGAGAACAGCGTCACAGGTTCGAAGCCGGCGACGCGGGCGTTGCCGCCTTCGCGCGCACCGCCAAAACCGACAGCCAGCCCGTCGGCGAGAAAGTAAGCATCGAAGAGCCCGCGCTCGGCCGTCAAAGCGAGACGTTTGTGAAACTCGAAACTGGTCGCGCCGTCGGCCGGCTGGTCGGGATGCCGCCATGAAGCAACATGCTGTCCGCCGCCGGGAAGAAATGCCCCAAGTCTGATTTTCCGTGTCATTTCGTGTCCTCTCCGTTTGCCGTCAACAGCTCGGCCTTCCCCAAGGCCAAGTATAAAATTGGCTGTTGGACTACTAAAATACGTTCTCTATTAATTTTATAGAGAAACTTAATTTCATAGTTTCGGAGGAAGAGTGAATAGATTTCCCGGATTGGCGGTAAATCGGAAATCAACGATCGGGGCGGCTACTCCGGGGTATGCGAGCGCGGTCCGGCAAGCGGGATCTGCCGGCGTGGCGAAGAGCCCGGCTGAGACGACAACAATAGGGATAGTTCTTCTTAGCGTCCTGTGCCCGCTGCAGCGCCGCCGGAGCGAACATGATCCGATTTGACGAGCATGGAATTGTATGCCGGGTTACACACGAGCATCCGTGCCACCAGACATCGATGCCTTGATGTACTCAGGCATCAGCCTCGTTTCGGCCGGGTCGGGGCATGGTCGAGGCCGGCGGCCGCCTTCTTCAGACAGTCGAGGTAGCGGTCGCGGTTGGCAATGCCGTCGTCGCGCGGCGTGACGAGGCAGAGCGTTGCGGCGGCATGACCTTCCTCGCCCCGCACCGGTACGGCAAAACAGTGGGTGAAACTGTCGACGATGCTGTTGAAGGTGAAGAGACCTTCACGCTCGGCTTGGCGCACCTCGGCGATGAAGGTTTGCGGCTCGAGCCATTCGCCGTTCGGCAGGCGAAAATCCTGCGGCGGAATAAAGGTCAGGATCTCCTGATCCGACAGATGCGCGACGAGCAGGCGGCCCGAGGCCGTCCACGGGATCGGCACCGACTGCCCGACATCCGTCGAAATGCGGAACGGGCGTGCGCCTTCGCGCATGCGAACGACCGTGTATCTGTTTCCATCCAGCATGCAGAACTGCGCCGTCTCCCGCGTCTCGTCGGCAAGCTGTTCCAGCGCTGCCTCGCATTCGCGGGTGAAATCGAAATGGTTCTCATAGGCGGCACCGAGGAAGTAGAGCTTGCGGCCGAGATAGACACGCCCCTCGCCGCCGGTGAATTCCAGAATGCCGTTCTGCAGTAGCAGGTTGACGAGCTCGTAGACCGACGAGCGCGGTGCGCCGATCTGTGCGGCGATTTCGTTCGGCTTCAAGGCCTGCCGCTTCTGGCGCAGGAAATCGAGGATCTCGAAGGCGCGGTCGAGCCCTCGGGCGCGCTTGCCGGCTGCTTCGTCCTGAACTGCATCCATTGCGTCGATCCTTTTTTGTCCGGCCAAGCTTTTCAAGCCGTCTGCCGCATCTGTCAATCGATCCCGTCATTCATCGCGAATGAAATTTTTGCACCCCTCTTGCGAGGTAAAAAAATCGGCATAAGATCGCCTCGTCCGGTATATAGATCACATGTACATTATATTGGACATAGATGGCAAGCCGTCAACGCTGCCGCACACAAAAAAGGGGATCGACATGAAGAATCTTGAAAACGGCATTTCCGCTTCGCTGCGCCGCCGCCTTCTTGCGGGTGCCGCCGCCGCTGCGGCACTCCTCGTCTTTTCGGCCGGCACGGCCTCAGCCGCCGCCAATTGCATCAAGGGTGACAGGAAGGCGCCCTATACGATCGGCTGGGCGAACATCTATTCGGTGCCGACCTGGATGAAGCAGACCGAAGGCACCATCACGGCTGAAGTGGAGGAACTGAAGAAGGCGGGCCTTGTGAAGGACCTGATGATCACGGACGCGCAGGGCAACGCCCAGACGCAGATCCAGCATATCCAGTCGATGATCGACGCCAATGTCGACGCCATCGTCGTGATCGCCGGTTCCTCCAACGCGCTCGACCGTGTCATATCAGACGCCTGCGACAAGGGCATCGCCGTCGTGAATTTCGACAGCCTTGTCAACACCGACAAGGTGACGGCGAAGATCAACACCGATTCCAACGAATGGGGCGCGACCGCCGCCAAGTGGATGGTCGGCCAGCTCGGCGGCAAGGGCAAGATCATCATCATGAACGGCCCGGCCGGCATTTCGGTGAGCGACGACCGCCGCAAGGGCGCCCAGCCGGTCCTCGATGCCAATCCCGGTCTCCAGGTGATCACCGAGACGAATACGGAATATAACGTCGCCCCGGCACAGGAAGCGATGACCAGCCTGCTTTTCGCCAATCCGGAAATCGACGGCGTGCTGTCGCTCGGCGGCGCCCTGTCGGCCGGCTCTGTCCTCGCCTTCGAGCGCCAGGGCCGCGACCAGGTGCCGACAACAGGCGAAAACGCAAGGCAGTTCCTGGAGCTCTGGAAGGAGAAGGGACTGAAGGGCTGGGCGACCATGCAGCCCAACTGGCTCGGCGCGCTTTCCGTTTACACCGCTGTGCAGGCGCTGGAAGGCAAGGACGTTCCGGCCTTCGTCAAGGTGCCGCTGCCTGTCATCGACGACAGCACGATCGGCAGCTACCTCGCACGGGCCGACAAGTTCCCGGCTGACGGCTATATCTACTCGGACTACGACAAGGCGCTCTTCGACAAGCTGCTTGCCACCAAGTAATCCCGGGTTGAGGAAAGCCGTCATGACGGAAGAAAGACCCCTGCTGGAAGCCCGGCAGGTGTTCAGGGGATTTTTCGGCAATCCCGTTTTGAAGGGCGTCGATATCGCCCTTCTGCCGGGCAGGGTTCACGCCCTGCTCGGCGAAAACGGCGCCGGCAAATCCACGCTGATCAACCTCCTGTCCGGTGCCCTCCAGCCGGACGGTGGTTCCATCCTCGTCGACGGCAAGCCCGTCGGGCGCTTCAGCCCGGCGGTTGCGCGCGCGGCCGGTATTGCTGTCGTTCAGCAGGAGCTGAGCCTCACCGCCAGTCTGTCGATTGCTGAAAACATCGGGCTCGGCGCATTTCCGCGCCGGTTCGGTCTCATCGACTACAGAGCGCTTCATCGCGGCGTGCTGGACGTCTGCGATATGGTGGGGCTCACCGAGCCGCTCGACATGCCGGTCGCCGATCTGGCGCTTGGCCGCCGCCAGATGGTGGAGATCGCCAAGGCGCTGTTCCGCAAACCACGCGTGCTGATCCTGGACGAGCCGACGTCGTCGCTTTCCGCACACGAAGCCGGCATCCTCGCCCGTCTGATCGAGACCCTCAAGGACCGTGGCACCGCACTTCTCTACATTTCTCACCGCCTCAACGAAGTGCAGGCGCTCTGCTCGCATGTCACGGTGCTGAAGGACGGCTTGGTCACCGCCGACCAGTCGCTGTCCGGCATCGACGGTGAAGGCCTGGTGCGCCTCATGGTCGGCCGCGAGACCGGCGACCTGTTCCCACCGCGCTCCGTCACAGCACCCGGCGCGATGCGCATCAACGTCGAAGGTTTTTCCGCCGGCATGGTGCGAGACATCGGCTTCTCCGCCCGTGCCGGCGAGATCGTCGGCATCGGCGGGCTCGTGGGGCAAGGGCAGGAAGACCTGCTACTTGGCCTCTACGGCGCGATTCCGGCAGCGGCTTCCAGAGCGGAGGTTTCCGGCAAACCCGCCCTGCCCGCCCATGTCGGCGAGGCGAATGCCGCCGGCATCGTCTATGTCCCGGCCGACCGCAAGCATGAGGGGCTGGTGCTGCCCCACTCCATCGCATCCAATCTCATCTTGCCCTCGCTTGGACGGCTCGCCAGCAAGGGCCTGCGGGACCGGCCGGCGGAAAACGGCCTGGTCGCCGATCTCGCGCGGCGGCTGACGATCAAGGGCGACACGGCCCGCCCGGTGCAGGCGCTTTCCGGCGGCAACCAGCAGAAGGTGGCGCTCGCCAAATGGCTGCCGCTCGACCCCTCCGTTCTGCTCCTCAACGATCCGACGCGCGGCGTCGACATCGAGACCAAGCGGGAAATCTACCTCATGCTCCGTGCCTTCGCCGCCGAGGGGCGGCTCGTCATTCTGGCTAGCTCCGATACGCCGGAGCTCGTGCATCTCTGCGACCGTGTCGTGGTTCTGCGCGAGGGGCGCGTCGCAGCGGCGCTGTCGCAAGATGAAATCAGCGAAGGAGCGATTGTTGGCGCAGCCATGGGTATTACGGCCGCGACGCAGGGAGAGGCGGCATGAGCACAAGTTCGTCATCCCGGCTCTACGCCTCGATCCAGCTCCGCCGCAACCGCGGCCTTGCCGGACTCTATCTGGTTGTCGCAGCCTTTCTCGTCATCTACGCGCTGCTATTTCCCGGCATCCTTTCGATCGGTGGCTTCTCCAAGTTCACGCAGAACTGGTTCCCGCTCGCGCTCGTCACCATGGCGCAGGCGCTACTCATGCTGAACGGCGGCATTACGCTGGCGATCGGCCCGCTCGTCAGTCTTGGAGCGGTGATCGCCGCGACGACGATGGAAGGGGCGCTCGGCGTGCCGGGCGGCATTCTTGCGGTCTCCCTCGCCGGCCTTTCGATCGGTGCCGTCATCGGCGCCATCGTAACGTATCTGAGGTTGCCTGCGATCATCGTCACGCTGGCCGGCTCCTTCATCATCGGCGGGGTCGCACTGATCCTGCTGCCGCGGCCGGGCGGGTTCATTCCCGATTGGCTGTCGACGATGCTGGCCGGCCACACGCCCGTCGCCTTCCTGCTGCTCGTCGTGATCCTCGTACTCTGGAAGGCCTTTCTGGCAACGCCGCTCGGCCTCGGCATCTACGCGGCCGGCGACAATCCGGTCGGCGCGTTCCGCTCCGGCGTCCCGATCGAACGGGTGAAGGTCGCAGCCTTCGCACTGTCCGGTCTTCTGGCAGCCCTGACCGGTCTCTTCGTCGCTGCGCAGACCGGGTCGGGTGATCCTGTTATCGGCACGCCCTTCACGCTGAACTCGATCGCCGCCGCCGTGCTCGGTGGCGTGGGTTTCCTCGGCGGCAAGGGCACGATGCGCGGCGCGATCTGCGGCAGCCTGCTGCTCTCGGTGATGATCAATGTCATGTTCTTCCTGGGCTTCCCGCCGGTCGCCCAATATGTCGCTCAAGGCCTGATCATCGTCGGCGCGGTCGCCGTGCCGGAACTTCTCGGGCAATGGAGGGCAAGACGATGAACATCATCAGGTCCGCGTTTCGCAATCCGCCGCTGCTGACCTTCCTTCTGGTCGCGCTCGTCTGGATCGTCGCAAGTGTCTCGCTGCGCGGTTTCGGCGCCTATGGCCACCTGCGCTATCTGCTCGAACTCGCCGCGGTGATCGGCATTGCCGCCGCCGGCCAGACGCTCGTCATCCTGATGGGCGGCATCGATCTGTCCGTCGGCGCGGTCATCACCGTCACGGCGATCCTGTTGCCGCTCATCTCGCCGGCGTGGGATCCAAGCGGCCTCGCCGGCATCGCGGCGGCCCTTACCATCGCCACGGCTATCGGCCTGATGAACGGCGCCGGTGCTGCCTATCTTCGCGTGCCGCCGATCATCATGACGCTTGCGATGGCGACCTTCCTGCAGGGCTTGCTCGTCATCGTCGCCGGCGGCAGTGCGGTCACCGTCAGCAATCCGGCGGTCATTCTGCTCGGGCAGGCGCGGCCGCTCGGCATTCCCTCAGGCATCATTCTGTGGCTCGTCGTCTCGATCGTCGTCCTGCTGCTCGTCCACCGCATGCCGATCGGCGCGCGTTTCCTTGCGCTTGGGGCGAACCCGCTGGCGGCCCGGCTTTCCGGCGTCAGCGTCACCCGCAACACGCTGATCGTCCACACTCTGTCCGGCTTTTTCGCAGGGCTTGCCGGCATTCTCGTGCTCGGTATGAACCGGCAAGGTTATGTCGGCATCGGCGACCCCTACCTGTTGACCTCGATCGCCGCCGTCGTGCTCGGCGGCACCTCCATCCTCGGCGGACGCGGCACCTATGCCGGGACCATTCCGGGGGCGATCCTGCTCGTCACGACGACGGCGCTGATCACTGTCGTCAATGCCTCGCCCGGCTGGCGATCGATCATGTTCGGCACCTTGATCCTTGCTCTTCTGCTCGTTTCCGGTCGTGAGGCGCGCCGATGACTGAGCTCTACGACGGGCCGGTGATCGACCCGCATCACCACCTCTGGGACCTCAGCCTGCAACGCCATCCCTGGCTTCAGAAGGCGCGGGCATCAGGCGAGGAGATGGTTTTCGGAAGCCTCGCACCGATCCTGCGCGACTACGGCATCGACGATTATCGCGCCGATGCTGCCCGCCAGAACGTGATTGCAACCGTGCATGTGGAGGCCGGCTGGTCCGTTGCCTACCCGCTGGAAGAGAGCCGCTGGCTGGATGGCCTCGACCGCAGCTCCGGCGTGGCGCGCCGTTATATCGCGCGCGTGCCCCTCGACGGGCCGGACGCCTTGCGCCTGCTCGAGGCGGAAGCGGCAAATCCCAAGGTCGTCGGTATCCGCGATATTCTGAGCTGGCATCCCGATGTGACGAAGAGTTTTGCTTCGCGCGCGAACCGCATGGGCGATCCCGCCTGGCGGGCGGGGTTAGCGCACGCCACGCGGCTCGGGCTGGTCTTCGACCTGATGCTCTATCCCTGGCAGATGAATGAGGCGCTCGAACTGGTGCGCGCTTTTCCGCAAACGCTTTTCGTACTCAACCACGGCGGCAGCCCTGCTGACCGGACGGAGGACGGCATGGCGCTCTGGCGCCGTGGTCTGCGGGCACTCGGCAGCGAGCCGAATCTGCACCTGAAGATTTCCGACCTCGTCGCCTACGACAATAAGTGGACGCTCGAAAGCCTGCGGCCGGTGATCGAGCATTGCCTCGATTGTTTCGGTCCGGCGCGCACCATGTTCGCGAGCGACTTTCCGGTCGCGGGCTTGCACGCTTCTTTCGACGAGGTTTACCAGGTTTTCCGAGCGGTCGCCTCAAAGCTCTCTTACGACGAACAGCGGGCCCTGTTCTTTGCCACCGCCAATGACACCTATCGGCTCGGCATCGCCGATCCCGCCGAGATCGGGAGGGGCTACCATGTCTGACCTTCATATCGCGACGGAAAACGTGCTGATCGACGAGCGGGTGCGCGGCTTTCCGCCGGGCAATTCGTCGCTCCCGCTGGATGCAATCGGCAAGCAGGGATGGAAGCCCTATGACGGCAGGATGGCCCTGCCGCTGATCTCGCTCGACCGGCAGGCCTTCTCCGGCAATGTCGAACTGATGATGGCCTATGTGAAGAGCCTCGGCGCCGAAATCGCCCCGCACGCCAAGACACCGATGTCGACGGCGCTGTCGGAGGCACTTCTGGCGGCAGGCGCCTGGGGCACGACGGTCGCCGACATCCGCCAGGCCGCCGTCCTGCTCAAGGCGGGACAGCGCCGGCTGATCCTCGCCAACGAG